>JBOFIZ010000187.1:0-1180 GCA_051650425.1 Bacteroidales bacterium | reverse complement strand
ATTTCTGTTATAACTTCTTTTTTCAATGCATGCTGAGTCCCGAAGACACTACTCCCGGAGACATCGACCATCAACATAACGGTCAATTCGCGTTCTTCTTCAAAAACCTTGATATAAGGCTTGGTATAACGCGCCGTTACGTTCCAATCAATATCACGAATGTCATCGCCGAACTGATATTCCCTTACTTCGGAAAATGCCATCCCCCTGCCTTTAAAGGCTGAATGGTATTGACCGGCAAAGATATTATTCGACAATCCACGTGTCTTGATCTCAATCTGCCGAACCTTCTTTAATAATTCACTTGTTTCCATTATTCAAAGAGTAGTTGTTTTAATGAGATGCCTTTTGCATTAAGGCACCTCAACTTTATTCAAGATCTCGCTAATAATTTCTTCTGTAGTCAGATTGTTTGCTTCAGCCTCGTAAGTCAATCCGATACGATGTCTCAATACATCATAACAGATCGCACGAACATCTTCCGGAATTACATAACCGCGGCGTTTAATAAATGCATACGCACGAGCTGCGATAGCCAAACTGATTGATGCACGCGGAGAAGCCCCGAACGAAATCATATTTTTAAGATCTCCTAATCCTGCCTCTTCAGGGAAACGGGTTGCGAAGATGATATCTACAATGTATTTCTCAATTTTCTCGTCCATATAGATCTCACGAACCAGGTTACGGGCTTCAATAATTTCAGAAGCCTTCACAACCGGAACAATCGGCGTTGGATTCGGATTCATATTCTGACGGATAATCATTCTCTCCTCTTCTTTTTTAGGATAAGTAATGACTACTTTTAACATAAAACGGTCAACCTGTGCTTCAGGTAGCGGATAAGTACCCTCTTGTTCAATCGGGTTTTGAGTTGCCATTACCAAAAATGGATCATCCAACTTGAATGTACGCTCACCGATTGTCACCTGACGCTCTTGCATTGCCTCTAAAAGAGCCGACTGAACTTTAGCCGGAGCACGGTTAATCTCATCTGCCAATACGAAATTAGCAAAAATAGGACCTTGCTTAATATGGAAATCCTCAGTCTTCTGACTGTACACCATTGTACCTAAAACGTCTGCCGGCAACAAATCCGGAGTAAACTGAATACGGCTGTACTTCGCTTCAATCAATTCAGACAATGTTTTAATAGCTAAAGTTTTAGCCAATCCCGGAA
>JBOFIZ010000186.1:0-9423 GCA_051650425.1 Bacteroidales bacterium | reverse complement strand
TGTTCTGATTTTGTCTGTCATTTGTTTGTGTTAATTAATGATTAGATTTTCTGATTACAAAAATCTAAATAATTATTCAAACTCCTGCAATAAAAAACGGGTTAAATACCAAAACAGAACATTTTTTTATAATTATATTACCGGATTCCGCATAAAGCAAATATTTATGCACCCTAAGGACATCTAAAAGGCTCCTCATTGGGCCGTTGAGCTATAATACGTGCCGGTATGCCTACTGCTGTAGAATTGGCAGGCATTGATTTTAACACGACACTATTTGCGCCTATCTTACAATTATCTCCAATAACTATATTACCTAAAACTTTTGCGCCCGCTCCTATTATTACATTATCTTGAATGGTAGGGTGCCTTTTTCCACATTCATGCCCCGTTCCCCCTAACGTCACTCCATGAAAAATCATAACATCATTCCCTATTATGGTAGTTTCACCTATCACCACCCCCATTCCATGATCTACAAAAAAGCGTTTTCCTATTCTTGCACCCGGATGGATCTCAATACCTGTCAGAAAACGACCTATTTGCGAAAAAAGACGCGCCAGAAAATAAGCATGAATTCGATATAAGAAATGGCTGATCCTATAGAAGAACAACACCTGAAAAGAAGGATATAATAATAATTCAAAAATACTGCGAATTGCCGGATCTCTCCATTTCACATAACGATAATAACTTCTTAGACTTCTCAGCATATTATAATCATATAATTAAGAGAAAAAACCCATTGATAAGTAACGCTCTCCTCCATCTGGTGCCAAAACAACAATATTCTTACCTTGCCCAAGCTCCTTCGCGAGCAAAATAGCTGCATAAATAGCTGCGCCGCAAGATATTCCAAGAAAAAGACCTTCTTTACGTACTAATTCCATCAAAGTGTTAATTGCTGCATCATCGGACACATCCGTCACACGATCCACAAATTCCGGATGATAATTTTTAGGAATAAATCCAGCACCGATACCTTGTATTTTATGTGGTTTATGCGTCCCACCTGTTAAAACATTAGAAGATAATGGTTCAACTGCATTAATAATAATATCTTGATTGTATTCTTTCAACCGTTTGCCGACACCTGAAATGGTACCTCCGGTTCCGACTCCTGCCACAAATGCATCAACATTAGGCAAATCTCTGATTATTTCATCAGCAGTTGTTTCATAATGAGCTAATGGATTAGCTGGATTATCAAATTGCATAGGCATAAAATATCCATTCGATTGAGCCATCTCTTGAGCTAAATCTATAGCTCCTCTCATCCCTTTTGCTCCTTCTGTCAAAATTATCTCAGCTCCGTAAGCCTTCATTATAGCTCTACGCTCGATACTCATAGTTTCAGGCATTACCAACATCAAGCGATAACCTTTAACTGATGCAACCAAAGCCAAACCGATACCGGTATTACCACTAGTAGGCTCAATAATTGTCATTCCCGGTTTAAGCAACCCTTCTTCTTCTGCTTTATTTATAATATAAAGAGCTGCTCTGTCTTTGACACTTCCACCAGGATTAAACTTTTCTAGTTTAATATAAATATTAGAATCTGTAGTCGATAAAAAATCATTTAATTTAACCATCGGCGTATTACCGATCATTTGTAATACATTGTCGTAAATCATAAGTGACATATTTATTTGTGATATTTGTAGAACAATAGCTATTTGTAAAAGGTTTTATATTTTAAATTAAAAGTATTCTTCATTGGTTTGTATTTATTTTCCTTTATAATACAATTGAAAATGTTTAATATTGCACGAAAGTAATATATTCGCATCACTGAATTAAAAAATCATTATAATATCGATATGAAAGTGTTGAAATTTGGCGGCACATCCGTCGGCTCTGTAGAAAGCATTTTGAATGTAAAAAAAATCGTAGAACAACGTACCGAACCTGTTATAGTTGTTGTTTCTGCTCTTGGTGGTATAACAGATCAGCTTATACGGGCAGCAAACATGGCTAAAAATGGAAAAGCTGATTATATCATAGAATACAACTCTATGCTAACCCGACATATCGATATAATCGATCAAATTATTGATTCTGATAAAAAAGAACACCTTAAAAAGAAAATTCTGAGTTTATTCGATGAATTAAGTGATATTTTTAAAGGTGTATATCTTATTAAAGACCTATCTAATAAAACCTATGACACGATATTAAGTTACGGTGAACGCCTTTCTTCTCTTATTGTCTCCAACATGATTACCGGAGCCGAATTGAAAGATTCACGTACATTTATTAAGACTAGAACACTTCATAACAAACATATTTGTGATTTAGAAATTACAAATAAACAAATAAATGAGTTATTCAAAAAAATAAACCAGACTATTATTGTTCCGGGATTTATTTCTTCTGATATAAAAACAGGAGACATTACCAATCTCGGACGTGGAGGTTCTGATTATACTGCATCAATTATAGCAGCAGCTCTCAACGCTGATCGTCTTGAAATCTGGACTGATGTCGATGGCTTCATGACTGCCGATCCAAGAGTTATCACTAATGCCTATGTAATTGATCAATTATCATTTGGCGAAGCTATGGAGCTTTGTAACTTTGGAGCAAAAGTAGTATATCCTCCGACAATTTTTCCGGTTTGTCACAAAAATATTCCGATTGTAATTAAAAACACGTTCAATCCAGAAGCTCAAGGTACACTTATTTCTAAAGAAGCACAGTCATCAGAAAAATTAATCAAAGGAATTTCATCAATAAATGATACATGCTTACTAACTATCCAGGGGCTTGGGATGGTTGGGATAATAGGTATCAATCACCGGATTTTCCGTGCGTTAGCTAATTCGGGCATCAGTGTTTTTCTTGTATCACAAGCAGCTTCTGAAAACAACACCTCCATAGGCATTAAGAATGAGGATGCAGAATTAGCCGTACATGTCCTTGAAAGAGAGTTTGCTCAGGAAATTGAGATGGGTGAAATCAATCGAGTCGTTATTGATCACGATCTGGCTACTGTTGCTATTGTAGGTGAAAAGATGAAACATGTTTCAGGCATTGCAGGTAGACTATTTGAGACATTAGGACGAAATGGAATCAACGTTATCGCATGTGCTCAAGGTGCTGCAGAAACAAATATATCTTTTGTAGTAAAGAAGGATTCTTTACGCAAAACCCTTAACGTAATTCATGATTCTTTTTTCCTTTCTGAATATCAACTGCTCAACATCTTTATAGTTGGTACCGGAACGGTTGGTAAGGACCTGATTAATCAGATCGAAAAACAGCAGAGTAAATTAATCTGCAAAAACGCACTTAAGCTTAATATCGTTGGTATAGCCAATTCACGAAAATGTATCTTTAACCGTACCGGAATCGATCTTTCAAACTGGGAGAGTGAACTAACTCAGTCTCAACTTAAAGCTTCTCCTGAATTTATCAGAGATCAGATTATTGAGATGAATGTCTTCAATTCTGTTTTCGTGGATTGTACAGCCAACGAGGCTATTGCCAATATTTACGAAAAGCTTCTAGCTAACAATGTCAATGTCGTAGCAGCTAATAAAATTGCGGCATCGGCATCTTATGATTCATATATAAAGCTGAAAAATACAGCCCGTGAAAGAGGTGTCAAGTTCCTCTTCGAAACAAATGTTGGTGCTGGTCTACCAATTATCAACACAATGAATTCACTTATAAATAGTGGTGACCACATACTTGAAATTGAAGCTGTACTTTCAGGGACATTAAACTTTATTTTAAACACTATCAGTAAAGAGATCCCTTTGAGTCAAACAATCAAAATGGCACAAGAAGCCGGATATGCAGAACCTGATCCTAGAATCGATTTAAGCGGTAAAGATGTTATAAGAAAATTAGTCATCCTTTCCCGGGAGGCTGGATATAAAGTAGAACAATCCGATGTGATTAAAAACTTATTTATTCCTGACAAATATTTTTCAGGCTCCATTGAAGAATTTTGGGAATCTATACCTGAATTTGACGCTTCCTTCGAGGCAATCAGAAAGAAAGAAGCCGATCTAGGAAAAAAATTGCGCTTTGTTGCTAAAATGAAAAATGGAGAGACTTCGGTGAGTCTTCAAGCAGTTGATTCAAACAGTCCGTTATATAATTTAGAAGGTAGCAATAACATTATCCTACTAACTACAGAACGCTATAATGAATTTCCTATGATCATAAAGGGTTATGGAGCCGGATCCTCCGTAACAGCAGCAGGTGTTTTTGCTGATATAATTAGTATTGCAAATATCCGATAATAAAAAAGCGAGGCATTTTAAATAATGCCTCGCTTTTTTATTTATCTCACAAGATCCGCAAATGCGACTCTATCTATAACTTGAATAGATGATCCGGAAACTTCAATCAATCCTTCTTCTTCCATTTCTTTAAGCATAACATGAAGGGTTGGTCTTGAAATACCTAAAATAGAAGCCAATGTCGTTTTCTTTATTATTAAAGATAAGTTAGTTGCAAATGGATTAGTCAAAGGTAATAGCCACATTGCAAATCTCATTTTTGGACTTGAAACTGTCAAATTTAAAAGAGTATTAATCCCCGTTTGAGCTTTAGCCGATAAAAAATTCAAAATATTATAGTAAAAAATCTCATTCGTCTGTATCATTTTAAACAAATCAAATTTATCTATTGTCATGATACCGACTTCCCCTACAGCAAAATAATCAGCCGAATAATATTGAGAGTTACCATATAGATGATTTATTGCCACCATATTTGGTGCTGCGATTGTTTCACAGATCTCTAATGTTCCTTTCTCATTTTTCAGATATGATCGAACCTCCCCTGTAAGTATAAAATTAATTCGTGAGCATAACTCACCTCTTTTTATAATCTGCTTACCATCTGCATATTTTTCAAAATGAAAACTAAACTTCTCAATTGTTCTGGTCAAATCATCTTTAGATAAACCTTGAAAAAGAGGCAACTGTAGTATTAACTCATATGTTCCTGTCATAAGTATTGATTCTAATGATTTATCGTTATTCTTCTTCTCTTCTGTATATTTCACAATTAAAATATACCGCCAAAATACAACATTTTTGTTAATTCTACGCTTTATATAAAGAAAAATAAACACATTATTATTTACTCACACTCCCCTTTTACACGCAATAAATTAATGCTCAACACTATAACAACACTATATATTATCTTTATAAAACATCAAATCTTCATATTGACAAAACAATCTTAATCTCTTTTCTAAAAAAAAGGATGTTTACATTATAATGCAAACATCCTTTTTTTTATTGATTCTCCAAGTTACGGATTTTTATTTCTATATCCTCTATTTGTTTTTCTGCCCTTTGAATTTCACCTTCCAAACCTAATATTTTGGGCTGTAATACTTTTTTAGCCGCATCAGATTTTGAAAAATACTGATATCGCAGATCTTCTAAAGATAGTCTGTTTTCATCTAAACCTTTATACATTGTCTGTAATTGTTTAAACAATTCCCGAGCCTGACTATTTCTAAATTCATTCAGATTATTTATAACTTGATTATCATTAACCACAAAAACAAAGGTTTTCTCCTTCTTACCTGAACCCTGACTCAGTTCTTTAATCTTGAGCAATACATCGTGATAATCTTCTCCCTCCTTCCATGAGTTTTTAAAAGAACTGAGTCTTGCAAAATCAGCTCTTTTATTTGTATCTTCACAATTTAGATTATTTCGTCTGTCATTATATATAAAAACATATATACAGACCATACCCTCTGACTGATAACGATCTGAGACGAGCCAGCCAATACCATTCAATTCATCAACAGCAAGCATATAATCATTAGCAGGAGAATTATATGGAAACCCTATATTGTCTGCTTTTAAATAATCTTCATTACCTAAATTATAAGACGACATATAGATATCGTATCCACCCAAAGATTCGGGACGATCAGATGCAAAATAGAGAGTCATTCCATCAGACAACATAAATGGATGTGTCTCATTGTATTTCGAATTAATTTGATCTGAAATAGATTGTTTCTCTTTAAACTCACCATCTGAAACAGATGACGTAAAAATATCAAGTTGCATTGAATCTGTCATATCTGCAAAAAATATTTTGTTCTTCATCTCATTCATATATACAGACGATTCAATATTACTATCTCCATTAAAAAAGGTAGTAAAGGGTGTTAATGACCCGGCCTCACTACCCAACTTTATAGCATTAAGAAACTGAGCTTTATCAATAGATATACTGTCGACAACTACAATATCATCAATTCCATCCATGTGTCGCTGCCCCATTTCGGCCTTTTGCAGCAAAAGCTCACCAATAACCTTTTGTTCATCTGTCAGTTTACGAAAAGCCAGATAAGTATCCATTGCATCAACAGCATCATCAAATCGATACTCTTCAATCAGCAATTGAGCCAAATAACGATACGACTCCTGTATATTACGTTTTGCCCCTAATCGCAAAAACTTCTCTGCCCTATTCTTCTCCCCAGTTTCATAATAACAAACTCCTAACCAGTGATTCAAAGAAGCATCATTAGGTCTTTGCTTAATATATTTTTCAAATATAGGTTTGGCATTAGCATATTCGCCCTTTAAGTACATTTGTTTTCCAGCATCCAAGCTCTGAGCAAAAAGGACTGCACTTAAACTCAAACCAACGATTAGTGTTAATATTTTTCTCATATAAATATACTATCGGTTAAATAGCTTTTTAATTAAATCAGGTCGCTTCAATCTTTTAAGTGTTTGCATGATTTGCTGACGACTCTCCGGTTGATACCAAAAGAAAAACTGACGTTGTGCCAACTTCTCATTCTTGGATTTAGCTGTAAATACAGGATGAAGAGTGTATGGATGATAACCAGTATAATACACTTCGGTCGCAACAGTCATTGGTGTTGGCGTAAAATCTTGCACTTGTTCCAGCATGAAGTTAAGACGACGTGTCTCACAAGCTAATTCTGCCATATCTTCTTCTTTACACCCCGGATGGCTTGAAATGAAATAAGGTATAAGTTGTTGCTTCAATCCATATTTCTGATTGATCCGATCAAACTGAACCTTAAACTCTTCAAACAATTTAAATGAAGGTTTACGCATCATTTGCAATACCTCGTCTGATGTATGCTCCGGAGCTACTTTCAAACGCCCCGACACATGATTAGCAATAACTTCTTCCGTATAATCTCTGGAAGCCTTATTGAGTAACGCATCCTTATTATCATGCAATAACATATCATAGCGAATACCACTGCCTATGAATGATTTCTTAATTCCCGGCATAGAATCTACAGCCTTATATAATTTCAATAAAGGTCTGTGATCGTTATTTAGATTCGGACATACACGTGGGAAAATACAAGATGGTTTTTTACACTTCTTACATATAGACAAATCCTTACCACTCATCTTATACATATTCGCCGAAGGACCACCCAGATCACTCAAATAACCTTTAAAATCGGACATTTCAGTTATGGCTTTCACTTCTTGCAAAATAGACTCTTCGGATCTGGACGAAATAAATTTCCCCTGATGTGCAGCTATCGTACAAAATGCACAACCGCCAAAACATCCTCGGTGAATATTCACCGAAAACTTAATCATCTCGAAAGCCGGGATATGTTTCCCTTTATATTTCGGATGAGGGAGTCTCGTATAAGGCAGTGCATACGTTGCATCGATCTCCTCAGTTGTCAACGGAGGATAAGGAGGGTTTACCACTACAAACTGATCACCTACGGATTGGATCAATCGATTTGCACTCCATTTATTAGACTCCTCTTCAATTATTTTAAAATTCTCGGCCTGCTTCTTTTTATCCGACAAACATTCTTCATGCGTATGAAGAACGATTGTTTCTGCATCTTTCATATTTGCAGGTTTCTGTTTAGTCAGATAAGCTACTTGCGGAATTGACGAGAAATCAACATCCTTATCAGAGGTCATTTGCTTCAACAATTCTTTAATAGGTTTTTCACCCAAACCATAAATAAGCAGATCAGCCTTACTATCTGTTAAAATGCTCGGACGCAAACGATCCTCCCAATAATCATAATGAGATAATCGTCTTAATGATGCTTCAATACCGCCTAAAACGACAGGTACATCAGGATATAACTCTTTTATAATCCTTGTATATACTATGCTTGGGTAATCCGGACGCATGCCATGACGTGCATCCGGTGTGTAAGCATCATCGGAGCGTAATCGTTTATTTGCTGTATAATGGTTAACCATAGAGTCCATTGCCCCCGGACTTACACCAAAAAATAATCTTGGACGACCCAGTTTTTTAAAATCCCGGTAATCACCTCTCCAGTCAGGCTGTGGCACAATGGCTACCTTCAGACCTAAAGCCTCAAGCGTACGTCCAATTACAGCAGCTCCGAATGATGGATGATCTATATATGCATCACCTGAAAACAATATAACATCAGCTTGCTCCCATCCACGGAGCTCCATCTCTTTTTTAGTGGTAGGAAGCCACTTTTTCAAATCCTGTCTCATAATGTGCAAATATACGAATTTATTTATCTCGTAAACTGTGAAGCTGTTTTGAATTTTCGATCACGTCACTTTTTAGCTATTTTTTCATTCCTAACCACCTGGTATCATTGCAAATAATCATCAAACACACAATTCGAATATAACAAAAAGATACTCAAAAGGCCTTTTAAACATCTTTCTGATTCTACCTAATTACCCAGAATGAGCCAGAAAAAAATTCAAATAATATATCCGCGAATAACCCAAGGAAATCAAACTTCATATATAACTGATTAACAATCATATAACGCAAATCATTTTTTAAAACATCAGATTCAAATTTTAAATACGTATTAAAGCTGCTTAATATACGTACTTTATCAACTTTAGATACGCATCTAAATAAATTTTCACACCGCAAAAATTCAAAAATACAGTCAATTATTTGAAAGATACAGTCAATTATTACAGAGATTGACTGTATAGCCATAGAAATCCAGTCAATCTCTGACAACAACAAACAATACCACTTAATAAACATAGAAAATTCATCCAAAAATCCTACAGAGTATATTTTAGCATAATGATAGCATTTCAACGCTTCAACAAGCATTTCGACAAAGACAACTCAAACGATTTTAATATACAGCATACAAAAAAAGCACAATAAGTACAACCACAAATCATATCAAATAATTTAAAACAAAAAAACTCCTTTATCTACTCATCTGTTATACAAAAAGCAAAAAAATAAGAAACAAACCGACGAACCCTTTTCGTTGAAGGAATGACCCTCATTTTCAATTTATGAAATCATTTTACACGTTTACACCGTAATTTAAAGAAATCTTATTATTTTTGCGGGATAGAAAATAGGATTAATATTTTTAGAATAATATGAACATCTTAGAATTAAGCGAACAGGAAATTGTCAGAAGAAACAGTT
>JBOFIZ010000185.1:0-1742 GCA_051650425.1 Bacteroidales bacterium | reverse complement strand
ATGGATCTGTATATTTTTGCCAGTCAGTTTGCATCGTATGCGAATTATGCCAGACTTATACGTGATAAATACATACTTCGGTGTCTGATGACTTTTACTCAGCGTGCTTATGCCGAGGCTGCTTCGGAGGAAGTGGAGGATTACAAGGGGGGAATTGCTTCTGGAGAAATTCCGTAACGGTGAAACCGGCACCATTTGTTTCACCCACAACGAAGGTATGCGGGATTTCATTTCGTATGAACCGGAGAAAAAATAGAGCGAATAAGATTTTACAGGAGTTCAGAAGGGTAAAAGTAGGGGTATTTGGTAAAAACCGTGGTTCACAATTGTATGCCAATGGAATTTAACCAAACAAAAGGCATCGTTCACGCAGATTAAAATGGATGAAGGAGTTTAATCATGCGTAAGCTGTAGGGTGCGGAGACTCCGACACAGGAGGCTACACCTCCGCCATCCGTTGCACCGGCTACCGAAGTGAATCATCAACCGCCAACGCCGATTGATCCGGAAACGAATAAAGGAGATGATTTGCCGTTTTGAAAAAGATTTTCTTAGCGTGTTTGATTTAATACAAAAAAAAACGAGTCAAAATAATAATTTTGATTATTATTTCTTTACATTTGAAAGATCAAATAGTTAACCCTAAATAAAGGAATTACATGAAACATAAACTATTATGGGCAAGCCTTATGCTTGGATCCATTTTGTTGAGTAGTTGCAAAGAAGAGATAGAAGACGGCGGAAAGTTTAGACCTATCTTTGCTGAAAAGGAAGTAAACGTTAGCTTGACAGATAAAAGTGACTCGGCATTTATCATCTCCGATAAAAAGCATTACTGGCTGAGCGTTCTATATACGCACAACGGGGAAAAGACGGATACTCTTTATCTCGCTCAGACGAATCATAACTCGTATAAAGGAGATTGGTTTGAAATTTCGCTGCATGGAACAGAAACGCGAGCAGATGGACTTAATGGTCTGAAGATAAAAGTTGATGAAAATGAAACGGATCAACCCCGCAAGTTTGAACTAAGTTTAGGTGGCGCTTATCTGACTGGCTTTGTAAGTGTTTCGCAAGAAGGAAAATAAAACCAAATTACTCATGAAAAGATCGGTTATCAGGGCTTTTGCTCTTATTTCTTTAACCTTAATGAGCTTTGCTCCGACTTTCGGACAAGCGGACATTATGAAGACGAAGCCTTATTTGCAGAACCCGACAAATAACGGTATCACTGTATCCTGGCTGACAAACAATAAAGTGCATAGCTGGGTGGAGTACGGAACCAGTCCGGATGCGTTAAGCAATCGTGCTGAACGTCTGGTGGACGGACAGTCTTACTGCTACAACACCATTCATCATGTGCGATTGAAGAATCTGCAACCCGGTGAGACTTATTATTATCGGGTCGGTTCGCGCGAGATCACCAATTATGCTGCTTATAAGAAAGAGTTCGGAGAGACTGCTTATTCGGATGTTTACAGCTATAAACCTGTAGCTGAAGACGGGAAGTCTTATCAGGCTGTGGTATTTAATGATTTACATAAGAGCGAGAGTACACTTGCCCGATTAATTGAACAGGTAGACTTAGGAAAGGTGGATCTGATTTTCTTTAACGGCGATTGTATTGACGATCCGAAGGATGAGGAGTCTGTATTGAAATACATGAATTTTGCGCATGAGAAACTGAATGCGGCTTCGATTCCGGTAGTTTACATTCGCGGTAATCATGAAATACGTAATGC
>JBOFIZ010000184.1:0-2004 GCA_051650425.1 Bacteroidales bacterium | reverse complement strand
ATCGGTACTACAATCATCGACAATCAGAATCTTATATTTAAAATCGCATTGTTGTCTGACAATACTGTTAAGTGCTTCGGTTACATAAGCTGCTTTATTGTAAAGCAAAACAATGACAGTAACTAAATACTCGTTTCTCATTTTTATTTCTTGATTTTGTTTTTCACTAAATCGATTATATCGGTAATAATAACGTTCTTATTCAGGTAGTTTAATGAGGCAAAAGCAATCAGATAAACTGCATTTTGAATCAAGAACAAAAGATATATATTCGTGATTACATATGAAACAGGATAGCATAGCAAAAAGGATGCCAGGGCAATGAATATATAATTTTGTATATCTTTTAGCTGAAAGATCATAGAGTAATTCGTTTTGAGCGCTGTCATATACATACTGAACAGACAAATTAGAAAACGGCTGATTAGCTGTCCGATAACTACGGCAATGGCTCCGTAAGGAATTGTAGCAATCAGTACAGAAAATGTGATGACCGCTTTAATGGTTTCGACAAAAAGCAAGTGCTTGCTTTTTCCTTCTACACGCAAGAAAGTATTGACTAACGCCGTAATGATAGACAGTATTCCGCAAATACTCAATATCTGAAGGAAAACGATTGAGTCAAACCATTTATTGCGCAGGAACATCAGAATAAAAGGTTTGCTCGTAATAGCGAGCATCGGTAAAAACAGAAACGACAGAAAACAGGCAAAATGCATCGATTTACGAAATGCATTTAACAATCTGTCCTCTTCCTGATTAATGGAAGATAAAACTGGAAACAGTGAAGACTGAATCGGAGAATTAATGGTTGAAATAGCCATGTCACTCATTTTCTGTGCTTGTGTATAGTATCCTACAGTTGTTACTGAGAAATGCTTTCCAAGCATCATTGAATACATATTTTGTACGATCCCGACAAGTTGAGACAGAAGCAGATAGGATGAGAATCCAAATAACCTTCTGATCGTAGATATTTTGAAAACAAGGCGTGGTCGCCATTTGCTTACACTCCAGAGAAGTCCTGTTTTAAGGATCGAAACAGAGACAGTCTGATAGACAATAGCCCAAACTCCGTATCCTTTCCATGCGAGCAATAAAGCAATACCACCCGATAGCACGAGTGAAACGATGTTTGCTATTGTCTGGATTTTGAAATTTATACTTTTAGCATAAATGGTGTTCTGAATAATGCCTCCCGAATTAAATAAGATGCTTAGGAATAATACACGTGAAACAGGTACTAGTCTCGGTTGATCATAATATTCTGCGATAAGGGGTGCAGACATATATAAAATAGCATACAGAAGGATACTCATCCCCATATTTACATAAAACACTGTACTGTAATCATCCTCATTGGTATCCTGATAGCGTATAAGCGCACTTGTAAAACCGCCATCTATAAATATGGTGGTCAATAAGACGAAAATAGAGAGCATCCCAATTAATCCGAAATCGGACACATCTAATAGGTCGGCCATAATCACACCTGTAATGAAATAGGCGATTTGAGTCCCGACCTTGTCAACTAAGGTCCAGAGTAAAGCTGATATGGTCTGATCTTTTAATGTCATACGAGGTTTATGTAAAGATGAATAAACAAAAGTACATATTTATTTCTCATTTTAAGATCTCCGGCTTTTATATCTATATCGGGGTACAGTGAGTCTGTGCAGAAAATAAAAACGGCGCATAGATCTTTCAGGAAGATCTATGCACCGTCAGGAATTATGAAGAGATATCATGAAACAAATATTTCAGAAATCTCCTGATAAAAGGAAGATTATTTATTTTCTTCGCTCTGTTTGCGAGATTGCTCTCCCAAATAGCCGCCATGATGGCGTTTCGCGTATTCTTCATTGGAGAATTTAGTTTTCAACATGGTGTTAACAACTAAAAGATCTCCGATAACAGTCATCATCGTTGTAGATGTAGTCGGTGTAAGTCCTAAAGGACAAACCTCTTTCGGATTACCTGTGAAAAGGCAAGCGTCAGCTTTTT
>JBOFIZ010000183.1:0-4261 GCA_051650425.1 Bacteroidales bacterium | reverse complement strand
AGTTTTAATTCAGTGTAAGGCAAATTGAAAGCATCAGCAACTGCTTTATAAACAATGTCGCCTTTGACGATATTCAATCCTTTATATAATTCCTTATTGTCTTTACAAGCCTGTTCCCATCCTTTGTTGGCAAGCTGTAAAGCGTAAGGCATGGTTGCGTTAGTTAGTGCAACAGTCGAAGTATAAGGAACTGCACCCGGAATATTAGCAACACAATAGTGAACGATATCATCAATCACGTAGGTCGGATCGGAGTGTGTAGTCGGATGCGAAGTTTCAAAACATCCTCCCTGATCAATTGCAACGTCAACAATGACAGATCCCTTCGGCATTAATTTGAGCATATCCTTTTTGATCAGATAAGGAGCCTTTGCACCCGGAATAAGGACAGCTCCGATTACTAAATCGGTATGAGGTAACTCCTTCATGATGTTGTATTCAGACGACATCAATGTATTTACGTTTTTCGGTAATACTTCGGACAGATAGCGTAAACGCGGAAGAGATATATCGCAAAGGGTAACGTCTGCACCCATACCGGCTGCAATAATGGCCGCATTCACACCAACGACACCTCCGCCTAAAACAAGTACTTTAGCCGGCTTTACACCCGGAACACCACCTAACAGAATTCCTTTTCCTCCATGAGGTTTTTCAAGGAAATGTGCTCCTTGCTGAACAGACATACGGCCTGCAACTTCAGACATAGGAGTAAGAAGTGGAAGGGAGCGGTCGGCACGTTCTACCGTTTCATAGGCAAGACATACAGCCTTACTCTTAATCATTGCTTTCGTAAGCTTTTCATACGAAGCAAAGTGGAAATACGTAAAAAGTAACTGGTTTTCGCGAATTAAGTCATATTCGGCTTCGATAGGTTCTTTTACTTTAATGATCATATCGCCTGTAGCGTAAACGTCATCAATCGTAGGCAGTATTTTAGCTCCCATGGCAATGTATTCGTCATCGGGGTAACCACTATTTTCTCCCGCAGTGTGCTGCACGAAAACTTCGTGTCCGTGATTCACTAATTCTTTAACGCCTCCCGGTGTAAGCCCAACGCGGTTTTCGTTGTTCTTAATCTCTTTAGGAACTCCAATTTTCATTTGAATTAAATTTAAAAGGTTATGGGTAACTTCATGTTTATGCGATTCAAGGCCAACTTTTTATCTGTACTAAAGATGAAGTATTCCCGTATGATTTAGGAATTAAAAATTCAAGGTTTTTGATGGCGTAAATATATATAAAAAAGCAAATAGTCATAAAAAAAAGGAGAAAAGTTTTTGACTTTTCTCCTTTTATCAGTTTTATAGTGAATATATTACTCAACAATAACCATTTCGTCAATCAGACGTTTGCATCCTGCATATTTTTCGATAACGAATAATGTATAACGGATATCTACACTGATTGTGCGTTGCAATTCCGGTTCGAAAACAAGGTCACCACTCATAGCTTCCCAGTTTCCATCGAATGCCGTACCAATCAATTCGCCTTTATCATTCAATACAGGGCTACCTGAGTTACCACCCGTAATATCGTTTGTAGAAAGGAAAGCAACCGGCATACGACCATCTTCCATGGCGTAACGGCCATAATCTTTCGATTCATAAAGCTCTTTCAATTTATTAGGAACGATGAATTCGAAGTTGTTCGGATCTTCTTTTTCCATTACACCTTTCAGCGTTGTATAATAGTTATAGAAAGCTCCGTCAGCTGGTTCGTAAGGCTTGATGTTACCATAAGTCATACGGATTGTGAAGTTCGCATCCGGATAAGTCGCTTTATCTTTATTTTGTGTCAGATAACCTTCCATAAAGATTTGGCGCGCATTGTTAAAGCTGTTGTTTGTTGCTTTTAAAGCTGCACTAAGTTCAGCCGCTTTGTTGCGAACTGATGTCGAGAATTTAACCATTGGGTCATTTTCAAGAACTTTCGCAGAAGGCTTCGCAATAAATTTATTGAAATTAGCTTCGTTTGCATAGATTGAACGAGTAAACGCATCATCTACAAACGCATCAATATTTCCTTTATATTTCGTATCAATCCATGTAAAGATATCAGGACGCTGTGCAGCCGGAATCATTTCTTTATACAGCTTCAACATATCTTTCGCTACTTTGCGGTCAACTTCAGGATTGTAGTCTTTGTTCGCAAATTGCTGATAAGCTTGCTTCAAAGCGTCTGTTTCTGCTTTTTTGGAAACAGCATCCATTAATGCAGTCGGATAGCCAGGGTTACGAGAGAACTCGATACCACCTAAAATAGCTTCACTTAAAGCATTCATTTGGTAACGTAATTCTGCACGGCCTTCAATGATGTTTTGTAGTGAATCAACCGATGCTGCATATTGCGGGAATCCGTTTTGCAGAGCCCACTGTTTGAATGCAGCTTGTTCAGCCTCTTTACGCTCGATAACTTTCAACTTCTGGATACCCTTATTCATACCGATAGAGTTTTTCCAATAGTTGCTTGAGCGTGCATATTTGCTGGCATACTGAATGTTCACTTTCGGGTCAGCCAACATTTCTTTCAATAAAACATCCTGACGCGCGCCACGCACTTTAATGCGCATGTCATTGTCTTTAACTCTTTCTGCAACTTCCCATGAAGTCATGTAACGGCTTGTTGATCCCGGAAATCCCATGATCATGGCATAGTCGTTTTCTTTGATACCACCAAGTGAAATATTTAAGAATTTCTTAGGTTTCAAAGGTTCGTTGTCAGCAGAGTATTCAGCCGGATTACCATTCTTGTCTGCATATACACGGAACAAAGAGAAGTCTCCCGTGTGACGAGGCCACATCCAGTTGTCCGTATCAAATCCGAATTTGCCGATTGATGAAGGTGGTGCACCTACCATACGTACATCATTATAGACTTTCGTATAGTACATGTAATATTTATTTCCGTTATAGAAAGGTTTGATCTCAACAGAGGTAAACGGGATGTCCTGTGCCTCGCCGTTTGCAACCATTTGTTTCGCCAGATTATTCAGGTAAGAAGGCGAAAGGTAATTCATGCTGTTAGGATCGGTATCTTTAGCCAGTTCTTTTTTTACGGCATCCGTAACATCTGCGATTTTTTCGATAAAAGTTACTTTCAAGCCCGGAGTAGGAATCTCTTCTTTGTAAGACATTGCCCAGAATCCGTCTTTCAGGTAATCTTTCTCAACTGTACTGTGTTGCTGGATGGCATCATAGCCACAATGGTGATTGGTAAGTAAAAGACCATTCGGAGAAATGATCTCACCTGTACATCCTCCACCGAAGATAACAATTGCGTCTTTCAAGCTTGTTGTGTCAGGACTATAGATATCTGCTGCATCTAATTTTAATCCTAACTCTTTCATTTTTTGAGCGTTCTGTTTGATTTGAGGCAATAACCACATTCCCTCATCAGCCGAAGCTGACGAACAAATCGAACCTAAAGCCAGGAGTGATAAAAGAATTTTATTCTTCATATGTTCTGATTAAGAATTTAATATAAGTACAAAAATAGTGATTCGGAATGTAAAAAACGAAGGTTTTAACGCACTTAATTTTGCAAATGAAGAAAAGGTATTACTTTTGCACTATATTTTAGCTGTAGTGCGTCAATACTATAGCTCATATAAAAAGGATCATGACAAGAGAAAAATGGATTGGTCACATCGCAGTATTTTTTACGGCGCTGATATTCGGATTGAATATACCGATTGCAAAAAGCCTGATGCCCGAATGGATATCACCTTTAGCAACATCAGCTCTGCGTATGTGTTTTGCTGCCTGTGCATTCTGGATAGCATCTTTATTTATACCTAATGAGCGTGTCTCCAAAAAAGATTTGCTCCTCTTGTTCGCCTCCTCATTCTTCGGTATTTTTCTCAATCAGACCTCCTATATAATCGGTCTGTCTCAAACGTCTCCTATAGACTCATCCATTATAGCAACATCGACACCCTTATTGGTAATGATCATTGCCTTTTTCGCATTGAAAGAGCCAATCTCACTGAAAAAAGCCATAGGTGTGTTCTTAGGTTTAAGCAGTTCTCTATACTTAATATACTACTCCCAATCACATCCCGAAGATGCTCCGTCTTCGTCACTCAAAGGAAATATGTTTTGTTTTGCGGGTAGCATTCTTTATGCAACCTATCTGGTTATGACCCGCAATATTTCGGGACGATATTCACCTGTCACGTTGATGAAATGGATGTTTCTTTTTGCGGCTGTTTGTATTATACCTTTTACTTATAAGGATTTACTGGCAGCAAGAATATGGA
>JBOFIZ010000182.1:0-2397 GCA_051650425.1 Bacteroidales bacterium | reverse complement strand
GATGTTTAAAAACATTAATCAATATTTTGATAATAGCTTCTATTTTCTAATATTTGCAGTGCAAACGAAAATTTATTTTTATAGTTAAGGTTTAGGTTAGTTGTTGGGGGAGACCGTGAGGTTACCTCCAACTTTTTTTATTCCTATTTGCCTTATAAACAAAATAATATTGTATGTTTGTACTGTTCGTATTGTAAAGGACACAAAAATAGTAAAAGTATATGGATCTCTCAGATTACTTATATTTAATTATCATTTTGGGTGCCGCTCTGTTTCAGATTGTTTCAAAATCTTTAGGAAATAAGAGTGTCAAGAAAATTCGTGACCATGAAAAAAAAGAAGAAAGTCTCAAAAGGATTCCCAAAAAGGAGCAAATCATTCCGGATATTCCTCAACAAGTAATGGTAACTAATCAATCCAACGTTTCTCAGCAGAACAATTATACACCTGTTGAATCAACTTTGGTTTATAGTTCATCACAATCCAATACTGATACAAATGAATCAGATCTTAAACCTATTGTTAAAGACAATTGTTTTGGATCTATAGAAGAAGTGCGTAAAGCAATCATATATAACGAAATATTAAACAGAAAGTATTAGTTCAGTATTAAAAATCGTGAACATTTAATTTAAAGTATAACCGTATAATCTTAAAAGTATGGCATTTAAAGTTATTTCAGCTTCCGAAGCTGCGTCTATGATTAAAGATGGCATGAATGTCGGATTTAGTGGGTTTACAGCAGCAGGAAGTCCTAAAGCTATTGCTTGTGAAATTGCAAAGATTGCTGAAAAAGAACATGCTGAGGGAAAACCATTTAAAATCGGAGTATTAACAGGTGCTTCTACCGGAGATTCTCTCGATGGAAACTTAGCGCGTGCAAAAGCTGTACGTTTTCGTACACCTTATCAATCTAACGGAGACACACGTAAAGCTTTGAACAATCATGAAATGGAGTATGTGGATTACCATTTATCACATTTAGCACAAGATCTTCGTTACGGATTTTTTGGAAAAATAGATATAGCAGTTGTTGAAGCTTGTGATGTGACAGAAGATGGAGAAATATATCTTACATCCAGTGTGGGTGTTGCTCCTACTTATTGTCAATTGGCCGAAAAACTAATTATTGAGTTAAATAGTACTCATCCAAAAGCGCTTAAAGGCTTTCATGATATTTATACTCCTCTTGATCCTCCTTTAAGAAGAGAAATTCCAATCTATGCACCGACAGACAGAATCGGGACACCTTATATTAAGGTTGATCCGGCTAAAATTGTAGCAGTTGTCAACGTGGATAAACCGGATGAAGTGGGAGGATTTGCGGAAGTAGATGATATTACCGCTAAAATTGGCGAAAATGTAGCTAATTTTTTGGCGACAGAATATGCAGAAGGGAGAATTCCGAAAGGATTTTTACCTCTTCAATCAGGTGTAGGAAATATTGCAAATGCTGTTCTTCAGGCCTTGGATAAGCATCAGGGAATTCCTCCTTTCAAAATGTATACAGAGGTTATTCAAGATTCTGTGATTGACTTGATGAAATCCGGAAAATGCACATTTGCTAGTACTTGTGCTTTTACTTTGAGTCAGGAAGCACAAGATTTTGTATATCACAATCTTGATTTCTTCCGGGATAAATTAGTCCTCAGACCTGGTGAAATAACAAATCATCCTGAAATCGTAAGACGTTTAGGACTTATTACAATGAATACTGCCTTGGAAGCAGATATTTACGGAAATGTAAATTCAACACATGTTGTAGGGACTAAAATGATGAATGGTATTGGCGGATCAGCTGATTTCACTCGCAATGCTTATATTTCTATTTTCACTACACCTTCGACAGCTAAAAACGGTAAAATTTCGGCTATCGTACCAATGGTATCTCATGTTGATCATAGCGAACACTCTGTTAAAGTTATTGTTACTGAATACGGGGTTGCTGATTTACGAGGTAAATCACCACGTGAACGAGCTGAAGCAATTATTGAAAATTGTGTTCATCCCGATTATAGACCTAAAATGCGAGAATATTTAGCTATTAGTGATAAAAATCACACAGCGCATAATATGAATGCTGCTTTAGCTTTCCATACTGAATTTCTTAAGTCTGGAGATATGTCTAAGACTGATTTTGAACAATATAAATAATAAAAAAGGCAACCTGTAAGAGTTGCCTTTTTTATTATTTATATTGTTCTGTTGAAAAGAATATACGAAAAAATAAAAATATATAGCTGGATATTTGCATATAAAGAAAAAGTTTGTACTTTTGTGCTCGGGTAAGTCCTATACGGTCAGCTCCCTTCGAATCCCCCAGGGTTTGATCACAGCAAGGGTAGTTGGTTGTAGCGGCGCGATATAGTTAGCTTACCCACTTGCCTCTTTAGCTCA
>JBOFIZ010000181.1:0-19030 GCA_051650425.1 Bacteroidales bacterium | reverse complement strand
TATTCTGAGCAGAGAGGCCGGTAACAATCGCTAAGCATGCCAATAACATACAATAGCGAATCTTCAGATGAATAATTTTATCCTTCATTGTAGTTAGAGATTGAGTATTAAATAATATAAAGATTTTAAGCTTTTAGTTCTCATTCATTATAATCCGGTCTTTGTTTTTCCACAGTAATTATTTAATATACCTTTTACTCCTATCTCATATGAATATAAAAGAATATTAATTAATTAACCGAGGCTAAACTTAGACTGAACTTTATATATATAACTACGAATTTTGATGAACTTCAGAATTTATCTGACGACATGCATTTTCCGTTCAACAAAAAAAACTAAATTACATTCAGTATATTAAACAACTCAAACCCTAAAAAAGATTTAGAATGTATCGCCAATCCATTTCATAAATTCCGGCACTCGAATTCTACTAACAAGCACCTCTTTACAGAAATCGGGATTCAATGTAACTTTAAGTCTACTGTTAAAATGTTTAGCTACACTCTTTATAGAAGCTATATTGGCAATACAACCACGTGAAATTCGAAAAAATTTATCCGGATCAACCATTGTTTCTATTTGATCAAGAGAAGAATCCGATATGTGTCTTTTACCGTCATTCGTAACTAGGAATGTCACTTTATCTTCCGAGTAAAAATAAGCAATATCTTCTGAATGAATAATATATATTTTATCTCCTAAACGCATAGAAAACCTTTTCTTATACTCTTTTTGAGAATTGGAATGAGCTGCGATTATCTCTTGAATCGCATTTAAGTCAACCATTCCTGCCTGTTGATGTTTTTGTATAGACTTCTCAACAGCAGCTACAAATTCATCCTCATCAATTGGTTTTAAAAGATAATCCAGACCATCTACCTTAAAAGCTTGTATAGCATAATTGTCGTATGCTGTCGTAAAGATCAAATCTGCTTTAGGCTTGATTGCTTTAAAAATATCAAAACATCGACCATCAGAAAGCTCTACATCTGTAAAAATTAAATCAACCGAATTATTTTTCAACCACTCAATAGATCCGAGAACAGATGTTTTATGTTCTAGTATCTGAAAATCGGGATAATGCTTCGTAATAAGTCGTTCCAACTGAATTTTAGCTGGTAATTCATCCTCTATAATTAAAATTTTTTTACGCATATTATTCATCAGTCTTGGTTTAATAATGGTATTTTCACTACAAAATAACGATCACTCTTCTCTATCAATACTTCTCGCCCGAACATTCCGGAATATTGTCCGCATAAGTTATTCAACCCCATCCCAAATGATGGAGATGTTGATAATTTAGGCTGTAAATTATTCTTTACTACAATCAGATCATTTTCTGTATATACCTCTATTTGTAAAGGACTATCTGATGAAATAACATTGTGTTTGGTTGCATTTTCTATTAACAACTGCAAGCCACACGGGACAATCATATATTCATGCAAAGAAACAGGAATATCCATTTTCATATCCAGCCCTTTATCAAACCGTTCTTTCATTAAGTCAAAAAAGGATTGCGCAAACTTAATTTCATTGTGTAAAAAAACAAGTTCTTGTTCTTCATTGTTCAATAAATATCGATAGTTTGAGGCTAGTTTTTTAATAAAGATACTAGCTCTGTCGGGGTCTGTATGCACCAGATAATCTAAAACATTGAGGCTATTAAACAAAAAATGAGGATTTAATTGACGTTTAAGTTTATTGTATTGTAAGCGTGCCTTATTTTTTTTCCCAATCTCAATCGCTAAATTCTTTTTTTGCGTGAGTCGCAAATAGAAAAAGATATCAGTTATAACAATAACTATTGTATTAAACAGCAAGCATCCTAAAGCTATTGGAATCATCTGATTAATACGCAATGTAAGGACTGTCGAATATGAAAATACAGTTTGTAAGTCGACAACCATCAAACAACTGATAATCGTAATGATTAACAGAAATATAAACTCGAGACTTAAACGAATAAACGGATGACGTCCATAGCAATAACGCATGTTCAAAAGATATATAATTGCAATATCTGATAATATCATGAACATTGTCGCATAACTGTTTGCTAAAATAGTCGAGAAGACATCTATTAAACTAAAATCGAATGTGTTTTGTAATATGTTTAATCCCTCAACATAAAGCATCCGAAGAGAAAAAGCTGTAAGTGCAAGAAGCAATATTTGTCTGATTTTTTTCGGAATTCCAATAGACTTAAACATAGTTATTCTTTTCTGGTTTTATATTGAGCTATCAAATAAGTCATCCAACCCAATATTTCGGTTGTCATGAAAGTAGTTATCACATTTGAGGACAAAGGTGATAAGGCTACATAATTCTGAAGGAAGACAGCTCCTGCTGTTCCTAAATAAAAACCGGCAAAACTATTTAAAAGAGCTAATGCAAATGTCACTTCCAGAGGAAAATCAAAATGAGTAGCTATTAAAACAATCATACTTATAGTCAAAGCTGTCAGCAAAATAGCATCTTGTTGCCCAAGTGATTGCATCACAAAAGAACTGATTGCATGAAATGCTGCAAAGGAGTGTATAAGTATCTTTACTATATATTTATTCTTGGTTCTTTCACCCATGGCATAAACTTTATTCAATGGCACAACTGCAAATATGCTACAATTTTATTATATTAAAGAGATCAAATGACACTTTTTTATAAGAAAAGGTATAACTTTGCGCCTCCAAGAAAGGACTTGGAGCCGATGTTCGATTTTCAATCATTTATTAAAAGTTATAAATTAACACTCCAAAACACAATGAAAAAGGTACTTCTTCTTTTGGTTACACTTATCAGTATTAATTTATCTTCTCAAAATCTGCAATTGCATTATGATTTCCGCGGAACATGCGATTCTAAAGCCGGAGATAATTACCTAACAGCAACTTATGAAATGTTTAAGCCTGACCGATTAGGAAATACATTCATGTTCGTTGATGTTGACTTTAATCTAAAAAGAGGGAACATTGGTTTAATCTATACAGAGATCGCTCGTGAATTTACATTAGGTAAATTACCTATTGCAGCACACATTGAGTTTAATGGCGGTATTGCAAATTGGGGATCTATCGACAATGCTTACATGGCAGGTATCGCTCTACCTTTTAATATCAGCAAATTCCATTTTAATACTTATGTTGCTTATCGTTTAAACAATTATCACGTTGTAAGTAATGATGTTCAATGGACAATGGTTTGGGGTGGATCTTTCCTGAATGACCGTATGACATTTAACGGCCACTTCGATATCTGGACTGAAAATAAAAATAGAATGACTGGTCGCGGAGGAAAACAAGCCGTTATCCATACAGAACCACAATTATGGTATAACGTAATTGTAAATAAGTTCTCTGTTGGTACTGAAATTGAAATGACAAAAAATTTCTATCCTTATGCAGATTTTACTTGCTATCCGACACTGGCTGTAAAATATAATTTCTAGAAAAGAAACCGAGAAAGTACTGGCCATAGTACTTGCGAAGCATCAATAAACATCCGTGTTTATTGGTGCTTTTTTCATAAAAAAAAGCCTTTCATACTCAACTGAATATGAAAGGCTCCATTATACATATACTAAATAACTCCTTGAGCAATCATAGCTCGCGAAACTTTCATAAAGCCAGCTATATTAGCTCCCTTTACATAATTTACAAAGCCATCTTCCTGACCGTATTTTACACATTGTTCATGGATAGATTTCATTATATCTTTTAATTTATTGTCAACTTCCTCTGCTGTCCAGGAAATCTTCATTGCGTTTTGAGTCATTTCAAGACCAGATGTTGCAACACCACCGGCATTTGCAGCTTTCCCGGGACCGTACAGTAATTTATGCTCCAGGAATAAATGAACAGCTTCCGGAGTACTAGGCATATTCGCTCCTTCTGATACAGCAATACAACCATTCTCTATCAATGTTTTTGCATCTAAACCGTTCAATTCATTCTGAGTAGCTGATGGCATTGCAATATCTCCTATTTCTGCCCAAGGTGAAGCATCTTCTACATATTTACATCCAAACTCTTCGGCATACTCACGCAAACGTCCTCTGTATTCATTTTTAAGCTCCATTACTTTAGCCAGTTTTGCTTCATCAAACCCCTCAGGATCATAGATATATCCATTAGAATCAGAGAATGTCATTACTTTAGCTCCTAGTTGAATCAACTTTTGTGCTGTATATTGCGCAACATTACCCGATCCGGAAATGAGAACTCGTTTTCCCTTGATATCGATATTACGTGTTTTCAACATTTCCAAAAGGAAATATACGTTTCCATAACCCGTTGCTTCAGGACGAATCAATGAACCTCCCATTTCGAGAGTTTTACCAGTAAATGTTCCGTTAACCTGATTCATAAGTTTCTTATACATTCCGGCCATAAACGCAACTTCACGTCCTCCAACTCCTATATCTCCTGCCGGTACATCTGTTTCAGGACCAATATATCTCGATAATTCAAGAACGAAAGCCTGGCAGAATCTCATAATTTCAGCGTTAGATTTTCCTTTCGGATTAAAATCAGAGCCTCCTTTTCCACCCCCCATAGGCAATGTAGTAAGAGCATTCTTGAAAGTTTGTTCGAAAGCAAGGAATTTCAAAATTGAAGGATTCACGGACGAGTGAAAACGAAGTCCTCCTTTATATGGTCCAATTGCGTTGTTATGTTGAACGCGATAACCCATATTTGTATGAACTTTCCCTTTATCATCCATCCAGTTCACTCGAAATGAGATAATACGATCAGGAATACATAAACGTTCTATCAAATTGTTTTTATCAAACTCCGGATACTTATTATATACATCTTCAATAGATGAAAGTACCTCTTCTACTGCCTGCAAATACTCTGGTTCATTCGGAAATTTTCTAGCTAAAACGTTTAGCACTTCTGACGTTTTCATAGGAATGGATATTTATTGTGATTAATTTGATAGCGCAAAGCTAATAAAAATATCATAATGACAAATATTTAGAGCAAAAAATTTCATTCTATTATCATTATAATCAAAAAAACGAATATTTATAAGCATTCAACTTTAAATGAATACCAGTTATTTAAATATGTAAACAAAATGAGATAAATCGTTAATCAATCAGACATATACTTGAAAACATGTTGAAATATGTTACACTTACTTTTGCGTCAAAATAAAATCAGATGAAACGCACTGTAACACTTATTTATTCACTTTGTATATCCTTACTCTCATTTGCTTACAACGTTAAGGGTATAGTATTGGATAAAGAAACAAAAGAGCCTTTAATTGGCGTATCTATTTATTCCAAAGAAAATAAAGCTATCGGAACAACAACTGATCTGGACGGTAACTTCACTTTAGAAATCAACGAAAGTAATAGTCCTGTTCTCATAGTCAGTTATATTGGTTTTGAGGTACAGGAAATCAGTATCTCTAAAGGAAATTCACCCGTAAGAATATATCTGGCACCGGAATCACAACATATTAGTACCGTACAAATTGTTGGTACGCTAAAAAAAAATACGGATAATGGAGTACGTTTACTTGAGCAACAATCCAATAAGGTCGTAAATATGGTCAGTGCCAAGAGCATGGAGCTATCGCCAGACTTAAATGTAGCCAGTGTTTTGCAACGCATGTCAGGTGTCAGTATGGAAAAAAGCAGTTCGGGACAAGGCCAATATGCTATACTAAGAGGAATGGATAAAAGATATAACTATACGTTAGTCAATAATATTAAGATTCCAAGTCCGGATAATAAAAACCGTTATATTCCATTAAATATATTCCCAAGCGAATTATTAGATAGGTTGGAAGTATCCAAATCCTTAACTCCGGATATGGAAAGTGATGCTACCGGAGGAGCTATTAATATGATCATGAAAGATTGTCCGGATAATATTTTAATGCAGGTAAATATTGGAGTTGGTTATGAATCAATATTTTTTGATCAGAAATTCAATTCAGCTTTAAGATCAAATATCGGGACACAGTCTCCCAGAGAAATGTATGGAACAGATCATATTGCGCAAATATCTGATTTTAGCAAATATGGAAGTAAGAACTCTCTAAGAATTGCTTTACCAAACCTCGCAGGAGGTATTGCCTTAGGAAATCGTTTCTTTGACAATCGTCTGGGCTTTATACTAGCAGGTAGCTATCAAGGTAATACAAAAGGAAATAATAGTGTATTATTTGATGATGTGATGAATCAAACGGAAGAAACAGTAAGATTATCAACAATGCGAAACCGTTCGTATTCAGAGAGACTTTCAGAATATGGCACACACTTGAAATTAGATTATGATATCAATGATAACCATCAACTTAAATGGTATAATGGTATTATTGGGAGCAATTCCATGCAAATCCGTGAATCAAAAGCTACAAATCTATCACTGAATTATCAGCCCGAAAATGGTAATTCACTTGAAAATATAGAAATCCGGAGCAGATATACTCAGCAAAATATTTTGGTATCAAATCTACAAGGGTTTCATCGTTTTTTCAACACAATGTCCAGTGACTGGTCTATTGTTTATTCTAAAGCGAGTAATCAAAGACCTGATAATACTTATGTGAATCTAGAAAATAACCGGAATAGTTTTGAAGATCACATTACTGCTGATAACTCACAAAAAAGATGGGAGAAAAACAGTGATCAGGATATTGCAGGATATCTTAATCTAGAGGGATACAAAAGGCTGGGAAGATTTGATGTATCGCTAAAAATGGGAGGAATGTATAGGCATAAAAAGCGTACAAATTCATTTGTTTCTTACATGTTCACACCGGAATCAACATCACGCCCGGTATATGGCAAGGACTTTTCATCTCTAGATGAAATTGCATGGAAAGTCTCAACCCCGAAAGGGAGTGTCGGTCCATTAAATTATGATGCCGGCGAGAATAATAGTGCTCTATATTTAATGACGAATATTACTCGTGGTATGTTTAATATAATTATTGGTGCAAGGGCTGAGTTCACAAATCAAAACTATTATATGTTGTATCCTGCAGCTGGTGATGATCCGAAAGGTCAACAAAAATATGCAGATCTTTTACCCTCAATAAACACCAAACTTTCAATTTCAAATAGTATGAATGTCAGAGCATCCTATTTCAAATCATTGAATCGCCCGGGATTTTTTGAAATCGTTCCCTTCTCTATTATTAATGAAGATTACATGGAATTCGGAAATAAAGATCTCCAAAGAGCAATCATTCACAATATAGATTTGAGATGGGAGTTCTTCCCTCAACTATCTGAACAAGTCATGGCTGGTCTTTTTTACAAAAAAATAAAAAATCCAATTGAATACGCATATCATACAATCAACAATCGGCAATTTGGTTATGGACCTGTGAATTTAGGAAATGCTACAAATTATGGCGTTGAGATAGATCTTATCAAACGACTTGGCGATTTCGAATTTAAAGGGAATTACACCTATACTCATTCCAGTATCACAACACCAAAAACAGTTTATCGGAGAGATGATAGTGGAAAGCTAACAAAATTAAGTATTGATCAAACCAGACCTCTTGTCGGACAAACGCCACATTTGGCAAATATCACAATAGGCTATAACAATAAACAATTAGGAACCAATATTCAGATTTCAGGATCCTATTCCAGCGAAAAGATTGTAATTGCATCTCACTACCTGGATTCGGATTATTGGCAAGGTCGACAATTTACATTGGATTGTTCTATCGAAAAAAGATTTGGACAAAAGCTTGCATGCTTTATTAAAGCTTCAAATTTATTAAACACTCCAATAAAACGCTATATAAAAACAACAAATAAATACAATGAAAATTTTGCATATCAGGATATAAACAGTGGACAAACCCTCATTCGTGAAGATAAAGTTGGCGGTTCAATTTTATCCGGTATCAGATATACATTATAAAATAAACACCTATTTAAAGACAAAAACTTTATGAAAAAGTTCTCTTATTTAGTATCAGCCTTAGTATTACTAGGCTCAATCGCATGTTCGGACAGCAATTCAGACACAATCGTTGATAACAATGATAAAGATGATGAATTAACAGACAGCAAATATCCAAATGGTGCTATTGTATGGAAAAAAGACACAACAATTATTCTTAAAGACCACTTTCTTATAAATAAAGAGCAGTCATTATATATAGAAGAGGGAGCTACAATTATTGCTTCAAATGCTGATTTGAAACCTGAAATTGTTGTTCTTGGAAATTTATACAGTCTGGGAACAAAACAAAATCCTGTAACATTTACAGTAGAAGACAAATCAAAAAATGATCGTTTCTCACGAAACTGGGGAGGAATCATCTGCGGATTTGATTCCAAAGAAGTGGTGATGCAACATACTATTATCGAATACGGAGGTGCTCAGACGACTGAGAATTCGCTGTCTTTTCAACATAAACTTTTTAAAACAGAAACAGGAGAAGGCGTCCCTGCTTTTCACTTCTGCAATCCGGATGGTAAGTTCATTATTACAAACTCGATTTTCCGTAACAATGCCGAAGATCATATTTATATTACAGGTGGAAAATCAATTGTTGAAAATAATCAATTCATCACAAACGGATTTGACGGCGGCGAAGCAATAAACTATAAATCAGAATGTTTAGCTGATATTTCTTTCAATATGATTTATGATGCAAATACGAATGCTTTTAAATTTTCTAATGGTGGATTTGTAAGTTTACAATCACATTTAATATGCTATAATAATACCCTTGTGAATTGTGGCTGGAGAAGACCTAAAGTAAAAGGAGGCAGCATCTGGCTTGAAAAAAATATACTTGTCGAATTATTCAACAACTTAGTTGTCGATTGTCGCTGGGGATTAAAACACAGTATAGAAGAAATGGAAGATGATGCGTCTGTAATAACTCCTAACTTTTATTACTCAACTACTCAAACAGGAGTTGAGCAAATGGCTGCCAACACAGCACAAGGCATTATCAATGGTGCAGAGGATATCTATAGCACTTTCGGCGGCGACAAAAATCCATTATTCAAGAATTTTCCTCAACAAGAAAACATCAATATCAATGTAAGTTCTAACGAGGGTGATATTCCGGCAACATTCAATGAAACATGGAGCTTCTCTGTGAAACAGGGATCGCCTGTATTCAATGGCGCTACAACTAGTCTATATCCGCATTTTTCAACAAAAGGACTAAGCTTCGAGGGACTTAAGAATTTGGGGACTTACGAATTCAGATCAAGTTTACCAGCCAATTATTTCGGAGCATACGGAATTTAATCAATACACACTATGAAAATTTTAAAATCAATAACTACGACATTTTCTTTATTCTGTTTATCATCTTTACTGATTGCTCAGACAAACTCTGTATCTGATTTTTCATCAATAGGTGAAGAAGATAAAAATATTTTAATAGTCAATGACCTTGGGCGTAATGGATATTACCTTCAAAAACCGATTGCTGAGCAAATGGGAAAATTAGCTGAGAACATTGACATTGAATTTGTGGCAGCATTAGGTGATATCCACCACTTCGATGGAGTGGCAAGTGTTTCAGATCCGTTATGGATGACCAATTATGAATTAATCTATGCACACCCCGAGTTAATGATTGATTGGAAATCAATTTGTGGTAATCATGAATACAGAGGGAATACTCAAGCTGTCTTGGATTATACGAATATAAGTCGTAGATGGTTTGCGCCTTCCAAATACTATTCTGAAATAGTAGAATTAGAAAATGGAGAAAATGCTGTATTGCTTTTCATTGACACAACTCCCCTAATAACTAAATACAGAAAAGAGTCAGATACTTACCCGGATGCAATCAAGCAAGACAACAACAAGCAGCTTGCATGGATAGATTCAACTCTAAATGCTAATAAGGATGCTAAATGGAAGATTGTAATGGGGCATCATCCTGTTTATGCTCAAACTAAAAAAAACGAAAGCGAAAGAACAGATCTGCAAAAGCAATTAATTCCAATTATGGAAAAGAATGGTGTAAATGCTTATTTATGTGGCCACATACATAATTTTCAACATATTAAACCTCAGAACTCAAAAATTGAATATTTCGTAAATTCTTCAGGTTCTCTGGCAAGAAAAGTACAACCATTAAAAGATACAAAATATTGCAGTTCCGAAGCCGGTTTTATGTTGATGTCATTTAGCAATAAAACTCTTACATATTATATGATTAATCCAGACGGAAATATCATATATAAATATATAAGTGAATAAATTGGATATTTAAGTATTAAAAAAGGGATTCGTTGGTAAACGAATCCCTTTCCTATTACATATAATCATTCAAACTATTTTTCTCATTTCGTTTTAGCTCTTTTTCTTTCTTTTTCTGTTCCTTATCCAGATATTCAGAAACGGGTGTCAGACCTGTATTTATAATAAACTCATAAATGTTATATGGATAATCCGTTACATCATCGACAAGGAGTCCTTCTGTAACATAAGCCCTGTTAATTCGTCGCTTGGTAAGTGTACATTTATAACCCTCTTTTTCAAAATCAGTTATTTCAGTAACACCTTCTGAGGTATAGATATTATTCTTTATATTTTTCTCAATATATGTCATTAATTTATGATATGTCCTATCATTGTAGAACGTAACCATTACCTGAGCTATTCCAAGTTCTCCATCTTTATTCCGACCATTCTGAAGCACAATTTCAAAGGCTTTCGATTTAGGACTTTTAATCCCTCGTTTTTTCTTTTTCCAACAATTGGTATAAGTATTAAATGTAAAACCTTCAGCAACCAGCTCCTGAGCCTTTTTCTTCGTCAATTCACTATAAGGTAACTCTTCGGCCTTCAAGTTGACAATTGCGAACATGACCAAAATAATTAATGTTATGTTTCTCATTTTTATTTCTATTAAAGTTATTTCGCAAAGCTAAAAAATAAAATGAATTCATAAGGCTTCCTACTGATTTTTAGTATATAATAAAAAAGAGTCTGTAATAAGTAGCTTTATTACAGACTCTGTCAAACGTTTATTTTTGATTTTTATAGTAAACCTCTTTCTTTATCGTTTCAATATAAGAATCCAGCTTATCGCTTTCAGCACTTGTCATGACCCAAAGTGCTATTGGATTTCTTATTCCATCATACGATGGCTGGATATAATCTTTTTTACGAACTTCATATCCATTTCTACGATAATAATTCACCCTTCTTATTGCCATTTCTTCTTCTGCAGGTTCGGCTTCAAGAATTCTTAAACCTTTCAAATTAGTATCAAGCCAATTTAAAACCTGCTGTCCAATCTTTTTATTTCGCAAATGCTCATATACAGCTAAATGCTCCAGATAATAAAAATCTTCAAAATCCCAATAGATACACAATCCTGCTAGTTCTTTGTCGAAGCGAATTAGATTAAAATGCATTCTTGGTTCTTTTTCTAATAATATCGCTAAGTCTTCAATTAAACGTCTCTCTTCTTCCGGAAACGCATTCGTATATAATTCCATAAGCGGAACAAACGCTTCATGGGAGGCATTGTTTATTCTGATTAATTCAAACATAGTCTATAATTTAATCGGTTATTAATTCTGAATTATCTTGTTTATTGGATTTTATAATAACAATGGTTACTGCTACTAATATAATAGCAACTCCTAATAAATGGATAAATGCCATTTGCTCATTAAACACCAAAGATCCAACTATTAAGGCTGTCACAGGCTCCATACAACCTAAAATCGCAGTTGTTGTTGATCCGATTTTCTGTACAGCTAATATTAATGTAAAATCTGATACTAAAGTCGGAATAATAGCTAGTAGAAATAACGCTAAACCGATCTTCATATCCGGGACCATATCAAATGGTTCTTGTCTGATTATCAAGTTCAATATAAAAACAATTGCTGCGGAGAACAGAACCCAAAATGTCATTTTAAGTCCATCCATAGAAGATACTATCGATTTATTAACTCCTACAATATATAAAGCGTAAGTCAATACAGTAGTTAGAACCAATAAAATACCTTTTATATTGATATTTCCATCCAACCCTCCGCTCAATAAGAAAACACCGCCTAATGCAAGTAACGAAGCCAGGAGCACAGCTGGCGATGCTTTTTCTTTAAAAATAAATATCATTAGAGCAGAGACAACCATCGGATATAAAAAATGAATGGTTGTTGCTACTCCCGTTGGGATATAAAGATAAGAGGCTGTTAAAAATAATGCTGTCAGAGCATAAAAAGCTCCAAGCATAAATAAAACAAGGAATTCTTTCAAATTGATTCTTAAATCTCGCTTTCTTATTAACAGATATGCCCCAAGACATAAAGCCGATATGCCGAAACGATAAAGCATAATCGAATTTAAACCAATTCCGGCATTCAACGCCGGCATGGCAAAAAGAGGAATTAATCCAAAAGTCGAAGATGAAATAATTCCACACAAGTAACCTTTTAATTGATTCGATAGCATCATTGTTGTTTTACGTTTTTTCTGATGCAAAGTTCGGAACAAATAGTGGATTAATTTTTTACATATGTAAAATTCATTAATTCATTACTGAATTCCAGCGCGTATACGACTTAATGATACTTGAGAAATCCCCAGATATGAGGCTATATGCTTAAGGGGTGCAACTTGTAAAATCTCAGGATTTCTTTCTATCAAAGCATTATAGCGCTCTGAAGCAGACATAAAGTTACGTTCCATCATCGATTTTTCAAGATAAAGAATAAATGTATCCGACAAACGCCTTCCCAGATTAGCTAATTCTACATTCATCTGATAAAGATTTAATAAATCAGAATTCCGGATTTTCAAAAGGCTGGAATCCATTAAAAGCTCGATATTTTCATAACCTGCTGTCTGACTATAATAGCTATTCATCGATAAAAGAGTCATCCCGGAATGAGCAAACCAGAAAGTAATATCTTTATGATCCTGAAAGAAAAAACCCCGGGCGTATCCTTCAAGAATAAAATAAGAATAATGTTCATATCGCTCTGCCCGAATCAATATTTCACCTTTTCTCCTAAATTCATACTCTGTCTTTGACAAAAACAATTCAACAGCATCATTTGATAAAGGAGTCAATCGCCTAAGAGATTCAATAAAAACATCTATCTTCTTGTTTTCAATTATAGATTCCACTTTTTTTCGACGCTTTAGGAGGTATTAAACGAAACTCTTTTGTTATGCCTAACATAAAATTATTCGTTATCATTTTAGTTGTAATATAATTTGCCTCTGTTTTATAGAAATTCAGATAATAACCTATGCGTATAGCAATATTACCAACAGGAAAATCCATTGTTACTAACGAGTTTACAGCTTGTTGATTATGAAAAGAACCAAACTTAACAACTCCTTTAGAGTTTCCTAACCCGAATATCTCATAATAAGACTGGCCAAACTGAGGAGAGAAAAAAACACCTGCGAAAGGAGTAGATGCCTGAGCTCGCATAAATACAGGATAAGTACCTAACTGCAAAGTATAAGTTGCCATCAAATTTACATTTAGATTAATCATTGCTTTTGCTGTAGCCGGATTATTCCCATTACGGGAATTATATATAAATCCTAGTTCTGCACTCCCGCTTCCTCCGGCAAAAAAATTAATCTTGCCCGTTTTATTTAATTTATAAATAACTCCTCCATCATAACTAATCACGCCAGCCATCGTATTGTTATTATGAGCTAAATTATTTCCATTCGAGTAATTGAGTTTTAATTGTTGTTGAAAATACATCTGATTATTCCAACGTGGCATCCCAACTATTCTTTCATGATTCAACTGTATATTATAGCCTTTATATACCAAAGGTGATAAATAGGTATCATAAATATAGGATGATCCTGCCCCTAAAGAGGTTGAAGAGATTACCGGCCTGGGTTCGTTTTGAGCGAACAAAAAAGGCTTTAAGCAAAAAATACTTACTAAAAGAATAATATATCGTATGTATGTTGTTTGCATAATTCAAAAGTATTAATGGTTTTTACTTCCATCTGGGCGGATAGAAAGCATCTTCAATATGTTCAATCTCTGTCTGAATGCCATTATCTATAATGGATATAATATCAAATCTCACTGCAAAGGGAATTTTAAATAATCGAATATATGAATCCGTTGCAGCTACTATATTTCTTATTTTCCGGTCGTCAATAGCATCGGAAGGATGGGCATAATCCATATTACGTCTTGTTTTAACCTCAAACACGACCAATTCATCATCTTTTCGTGCAACAATATCCAACTCCAGTCTTCCGCTTCTCCAGTTATGATGCCTGATAATATATCCTTTACGAATCAGATAGTTTATTGCTTTTTGTTCACCATCCTTTCCAAGTTCATTATGTCTTGCCATGGTAATAATTTAAATTATTTTGAGTTTATAAATCGCATCGCATTTTCTATAAACGGATCTTTCAGATCTTGATAATCCTCATCTGTAAAAGATACAAATATATCAGGATCAATTCCAAATTCAGTATCTTCATAAGCTTCATTTAAAATAGGAGACGCTGAAAAACGTAAAGACCATCCGATTGGTAATTCAGAAGAAAGTGGCAATCCGCTTCCTCCACCTGTTTTATCACCCATCACCGTAACCTGAGGAAATTGTCTCATAACCATTACAAAATAATTGGCAGCGCTAAAACAATGACGGTTGGTTAATACCACAACTTTTTTATCCCACCTTTCTCCTTGAGAAGGAGACAAAGAAATTGCTTTTGGTGTAGAAAAGTCATTGTATCCGGGACCTTTCTTATGCTTTATATAGCCTATTGTGCGTTGTTGATCAGCGAATCTGCCAGCAATCAAATCAGCTACAGACAAATTACCTCCGCCATTATCCCGGATATCAAAGATTATTCCCTTACAATGCTTAAACTGGTCAAAAGCTGCCATCAGATTCGAATTTGAAACCGGTGACGAAAAACTTCCATAATAGATATACCCGACACTATCGGGCAAAACTTTATATTTCAGTCCTCCGGCTATTTTATAATCCGTCCCTAAATATCTTTCCTGAATATTTGCATAAAAATTTCGCGGATAATCCTCAAACCATTTCCAATAGCGAGCCACATCAAAAGACGAATATAAGTTTACATGTCCGTCCTTTAACTCACTAAGCATATCACCGAACACATAAAATAATTGCTCTGAGGTTTTGCATGTATCAACAAGCGGAGCATATTTCTTTTTCACTTCATACCAATCAATATCCTTGTATGAAAAAAAACAATACCGCTCATTTATCGTTGTCCACAGAACTTCAAAATTATCTTTCTTCGACCGGGGATTAAACTCATCCTCACAACCAATGAAAAACAGCAAAAGGAATAAGCCGAATTGAATACGTAATAAGCTTTGAATAAACTTTTTCATATAATTGTTTGTATCTTGTTTGACAAAAATAATATTGTTATCAGATAATTAATCACTAATAAAGAAATATTTACGCCCTGAATTAGCAATAAATATCTTCAAAAAATAAAATAGCAATAATGTCTAATAACAATTGACATCTGTGATTCAGTTCAGAAATATAGATTGATGTCTAATATTCAGTATGATTAATCATATTTAAATTCAAATAAAATACGTAAGTTTGCCAAAATTTTGCAACAAGTTTGATTGTTTAATATTATTTCAATTTTCAATTTACTGAATTTTTCGCACGAAGAGCAATGAAAGATCGTCTCAACAAGCTTTGGTATCCTATTAAGGATTACACATTTATTTTTATTGGATTGGTTCTGTATGCTGTAGGTTTCACGGGATTCTTAGTCCCGAATGAAATCACAACAGGAGGATTAGGAGGGGTTGCCGCATTAATTTATTATGCGACAAAAATTCCGATTGACGTATCCTTCGGTACTATTAATGGGATATTGTTACTTGTATCTATTAAAATTCTTGGATTCAAGTTTAGTATCCGCACTATTTTTGGTGTTGTTATACTAACTCTTCTTTTCAAATTTCTGGGTAGTGTTATCACTGAGCCTTTATTAAAAGGTGAAACCTTCTTATCAATCGTTATCGGTGCAATGATGTGTGGCGCTGGAGTCGGCTTAGTCTTTACATCAAACGGAAGTACGGGAGGCACAGATATTATTGCAGCCATTGTCAATAAATATCGGAATGTTGCTTTCGGACGAATGATTTTATATTGCGATATATTCATTATTTCTTGTTCATATTTTGTATCTCACAGTGTCGACAAGCTTGTATACGGCTTTGTTACTATGGTAATAATGTCTTATACAATTGATTTACTAATTAATGGTGTCAGACAATCTGTACAGTTTTTAATCTTTTCGAAAGATTATGAGCAGATTGCAGAGTCTATTAATAAAGAAGTCAATCGGGGTGTTACTATATTAGATGGGACAGGCTGGTATTCTCAACAACCGGTGAAAGTTGTAGTTGTAATGGCAAGAAGAACAGAGGCCATGACTATTTTCCGTATCGTTAAACAAATTGATTCCAATGCTTTTATATCGCAAAGTAACGTTGTCGGTGTATATGGGCAGGGATTTGACAAAATCAAAGGATAAGAATGAAAAATAAACTCGTTTTCGCTACAAATAACCGCAATAAGCTCAAAGAAGTTCAGGCTATGTTGCCCGAATATGAGCTTCTTTGTCTCGAAGATATAGGCTGCACTGAGGAAATACCGGAAACTGCAGACACTTTAGAAGGGAATGCTTTACTCAAAGCTAAATATGTAAAAGACAAATTCGATTTAGATTGCTTTGCTGATGATACCGGATTGGAAGTCAAATCTTTGAACAATGAACCTGGTGTATACTCTGCCAGATATGCCGGAGAAGATAAAAGCTCCGAAGCTAATATGGATAAACTATTATCTCAACTCAAAGATAAATCCGATCGAAGTGCACAATTCCGTACTGTCATCGCTTTGATCACTAACTCGGATGTATTTTACTTTGAAGGAATCGTAAAAGGTGAAATTCTGATTTCGAAACGCGGAGATGAAGGCTTCGGGTACGATCCGATATTCAGACCTGATGGTTATGAAATATCTTTTGCTGAAATGGCGCTATGCGAGAAAAATAAGATCAGTCATCGTGCCCGCGCCGTACAAGCATTAATACAGCATCTTAATAAGTAAAATATATTTATTCGATTATAGTCTATCCGGCTTTTATGATACGCTGTATCTAGAAAGAAACGTAGAAGCCTTTACATGTTTAGGAATGAAATGAATTCCTAAACATGTAATGATCATATGATACTCCGCAGTTAATCCGCTGTATAAAGTTCATTTTCGAGAATAAACTCATAAACGCCTTTGGGATAGAAATAGTATAGATTCTGTTTCTGACGTAAAGAAGCCCGAAGCATCGTTGAGGAGATCTCAAGCAAAGGAGCCTGGAAGATTTGTACATTTGCCGGGCAGGTCTCAATTTGCTGACCCGGACGCGGATAAACGAAAATCCGAAATTCATTCAGAATTTCCTGAGATAAAAACCACTTATCAAATGCCTCCCAATTATCCCCTCCTATTATAAGTGTAAACTCCGTTTCGGTATATTTTTCACGTAATGCACGTAACGTGTTAATCGTATAATTGGGTGTTGGAAGATAAAGCTCAAAATCTGAAGCTTTAATTCCATAATGTGGATCTAATGCTATCTGAAGCATCATTAAACGTTCTGCAGGACTAGCTAATTCTGCTTTATCCTTTAGTGGATTATGAGGAGATACCAACATCCAGATTTCATCTAAATCGGAAAACTCTTTTATATAATTAGCTATTGCCAAATGCCCTATATGGATCGGATTAAAGGATCCCGGATATATACCTATTTTACGCATATTTGCAGATTTTCTGAAACTTCAGACCCTAATAGATTTGAGTCCAAAACAATATTTATTTACTATTTGTTCTTTGTATCAAAGTAAAGATACATTGTTTGACTTAAAAACGAAATGATTCAATCTAAAAAGTAGATAGAACACAAACATTATAGTCACAATTTATTATAAAACTAAAATTAGTAGAACACTATGAGAAAAAGTATTTTTTTATTCGCCATTTTAATTGCCAGTATGCTGAGCATCTCAACAGCTAGTGCACAATTAAAGTTAGGTATTAAAGCGGGAGTTAATGTATCTGAGGTTTCATTTAACAAAAACTTCGGTGAAACATTCAGAGCGTCAAACCGAACAGGCTTTGTAGTTGGACCAACATTGGAAGCCATGATTCCATTTATCGGACTTGGTGTGGACGGATCACTTTTATATTCACGCAAAGGATTCGAAATGGACAGTCACTCAAATACCCGAATCAAAGGAGATTTGTCATATTTAGATATACCGGTAAATCTGAAATGGAAAATCGGAATACCTAAAGTTATAGGCGTATATGTTGCTGCAGGTCCTTATGCAAGTGTGTATTTAGGAAAATCAATCAAAAGTGCATATGAAAATATCAAGAGAGATTTCAATATGGATTCTTTTGACTGGGGTATGAATGCCGGAGCTGGTGTCGAATTATTCAGCAAACTTCAGGTAGGCGCAAACTATAGCTGGGGATTCACTAAAAGCAAATTCGAATATGACAATATGGAGTATGGTTTCAAAAACAGAGGGTGGACTATCAGTGCTGCTTTCTTTTTTTAGTCAGCCTTCAAAATATAATGGTTATACTCTGAAATCCTATCTTTAACATAAAAGGTTCCCAAGAGATCTGAGTCGCAAACCATTAACCTTTTTACACATCCTCTATATCTTGTTTATTTACAATAATATAGAGGATGTAGCATCTTGAATCTGTGCACAATACAGAAAAAAAATAATAGAGAAATTTGCATGATATAAAAAAACATCATATCTTTGCATCGCAATTGAGAAACACCGCAACTCTTTAAGAGTCGGGTTTTGAGATAAGGCCCATTCGTCTATCGGTTAGGACATCAGATTTTCATTCTGGAAAGAGGGGTTCGATTCCCCTATGGGCTACTAAGTATAATAAAAAAATAGGAGATTAGTCGACATGGCAAATCATCAGTCATCAGTTAAAAGAATT
>JBOFIZ010000180.1:0-1297 GCA_051650425.1 Bacteroidales bacterium | reverse complement strand
AAAATTAAAGAACGATGAAAAAGTTATTTGCAATTCTAGCAATGTCTGGTTTCCTTATGATGGGAACAACTCAATTCGTTGTCGCTCAAGAAGCAGCTCCTGCTCAAACTGAACAAGTAGCTCAACAAACTGCAGCTGTTGAAGAAGCAGCTGAGATTCCAGTTGATGTAGAGGGTGGTCTTCACAAAGCATTAAAAACTAAATTTATCGAAGGTAACGCATTCTTTATGTCTATCGTAATGATCGCACTTATCTTTGGTATGGCTTTCATCATTGAAAGAATTATTTATTTGAACCTTGCAGAGGTTAACACTAAAAAACTTTTAGCTGGTGTTGAAGCTGCTCTTGAAAAAGGAGACGTAGAAGCTGCTAAAACTGTATGTCGTAACACAAGAGGTCCTGTTGCATCGATCTTCTATCAAGGTTTGATGAGAATGGATTACGGTATCGACGTAGTAGAGAAATCAGTTATCTCTTATGGTGGTGTTCAAGCTGGTCTTTTGGAAAAAGGTCTTTCTTGGATCACTCTATTCATCGCGATGGCTCCATCTCTAGGTTTCTTGGGTACAGTAATCGGTATGGTTGAAGCATTCGACAAAATCCAACAAGTAGGTGATATCTCTCCAACAGTTGTTGCGGGTGGTATGAAAGTTGCCTTGATTACTACTATCGGTGGTTTGATCGTAGCTTTGATCCTTCAATTATTCTACAACTACATCCTTGCTAAAGTTGAGAGCATCTTGAACGATATGGAAGATTCTTCTATCTCTCTTCTTGACCTTGTTATCAAATACAATCTTAAATACAAAAAATAATCTAGACTATGTCAATCAGTAAAATTGCACACTGGATTCTTTACGGTATGCTTGCTGTTACAGTAGTAGTCTTAGGATTGTACTATGGTGGCGGGTATGTGGATCCAAACGCAGAAGTTCTGGAACCAAAGAATACAGAAATATTATTGAACTGGGGCTATATCCTTATCGGTGTAGGTATCGTTGCAACATTTGGTTTTGCAATTTTCCAGTTTGGAATGTCAGTTAAAGAGACTCCTAAAAAAGCTATGAGTACAGTTATCAATATTGCTCTTTTCGCTGCTGTTCTTGGTGGCGCATATGCAATTGGTGACGGAACTCCGCTTCACTTGCCAGGATACGATGGATTAGATAATGTTCCGGGAACATTGAAAATTGCAGATATGATGCTTTACTCTACATACTTTATGATCGGAGTTGCTATCATTCTTGTTCTTTTCTCAAACGTATCTAAGTTGATTAAAAAATAAATAATTCGGGAG
>JBOFIZ010000179.1:0-9981 GCA_051650425.1 Bacteroidales bacterium | reverse complement strand
TACGATCTGTGTGCGGATATTCGCGACAAGCTTTAGGTCTGTTCTCGTAGATAGAGCAATAATTATCATCCATCAAAAAAGGACAAGGCATCGTTTTAAATACATAATCTTTATCCTCATCAATCCGCAAGTAGCGATTAACCACTTCATGAGGTTTAATTCTTAAAGATTCAGCTATTTTCTCGATATCCCTGTCTGTAATACGAGGACCTAAACTACGACAGCAATTTGCACATTCCAAACAATTAATCTCTTCAAATACCTCTTCATGAATATAATGAATCGTATCATCAAGATCCCGAAGCTGATTCTTCTTTAATGATTTAAAAAATTTTTTATTCCCGGCAGAAGCTTTTTCAGCCTTTTCTTTTAACAATTTAAGATCGATCATCCAGGATAATATTATTTAAGTAAATCTGGACGTAACTGTTTCGTTCTCTTCACCGATTGCTCGTGCTCCCACTCTGCTATCGCTTTATGATTACCCGACAATAAAACCTCAGGAACTTTCCAACCGTTATAGTCTGCAGGTCTTGTATAAACCGGCGGAGCTAATAGGTTATCCTGAAAAGAGTCTGATAATGCAGACTGCTCGTCTGATATTGCTCCGGGAATAAGACGAACGATAGCATCACTTATTATAGCTGCTGCTAATTCTCCTCCTGTCAGAACATAGTCCCCTATCGAAATTTCTTTTGTAATCAGATGTTCACGTATCCGGTAATCAATACCTTTATAGTGTCCGCATAAGATTATCAGATTCTCTGTCATCGATAATGCATTTGCCATTGGTTGATTAAAAGTCTCACCATCCGGAGAAGTAAAAATGACTTCATCATAATGGCGTTCAGCTTTCAACATATTAATAGCACGCTCGATAGGTTCGATTTGCATAACCATACCGGCACAACCTCCGAATGCATAATCATCTACACGATTATGTTTAGATGTTGAATATTCACGTAAATTATGTACTTTAATTTCTGCTAATCCTTTATCCTGAGCTCTTTTTAGAATCGAATGATTAAAAGGACTTTCAAGCAATTCAGGTACAACTGTTAAGATATCAATTCTCATTTCTTTGTTTCAAATTTTTTCGATACGATTTCCAGAGATGCTACTAAAGCAAACCCGATAATCATCAATAAAATACTTTGCCAAATATACGAATTTGGCATTATATTCGCTTCAATTAAAGGTTTAGTAACACCATGTCGGTCTACAAATGTTTCCACAACTTCTTTCCAAGGCCATACTTTATTAAGCGAACCGAACATAAATCCGGTAAGTAATGCAATTGTCAGATCATGATATTTACGTAATAAAAACGAGAGTACATTTGAAAATAGAACAATTCCAATAGCAGCACCTGAGATAAAAGTCAGGATATATGGTATCCTAATATTCTGTATTGCATCCATCATAAAAAAGTACTTACCTAATAAAACAAGAATAAAACTTCCCGATATACCTGGTAATATCATTGCACAAATTGCAATTGCACCCGAAAGAAAAACAAACCAATAAGCATCAGGAGTTTCTGTTGGCGTCGCCATTGTGATATAAAAAGCCCCAACTGCTCCTAACAAAAATGCAACAATTGGTGCTAAACTCCATTTTTTTATTCGTAAAGACACAAAATAAGTAGATGCTAGAACTAACCCAAAGAAGAAGGCCCATACCATAACCGGATAAGTTAGCAAAAGATAAGTAATCACTTTAGCTAATGATAAAAGACTTATCGCAATACCTGATACAACGGATAATAAGAAATTACCGTTAATGGCTTTCCAAAATTCCTTCCACTTAAATGTGAAAAATAAACTCAAAGAACTCGCATTTACACTTTTAATCGAATTAATAAGTTCTTCATATATACCTACTAAAAAAGCTATTGTTCCTCCTGATACTCCGGGCACCACATCAGCAGCTCCCATCCCCATTCCTTTGACTACTAAAAGTAAATAATCTTTAATCGTGCGATTCATAGTTTAATAAATATTTTTTTGATGTTTCTATCAGCTCATCTATAACCCATTGCGGTATGTCAAAGACTTCTGGTATAACTAACAATTCATACCTTCCCTCTTCAAAATCAGGAATTTGTTCAATCAGATAATCAATAAAATTGACAGATAAATGAATTGTTTTACGAATACTTAAATCATCAATTATAAGCAATAATCGATAAATAGCTAACTCTGGAAGATAATTATTCTCATAAGCTTTAAGATAACTACTTATAGCTTTGGCATAATCTTTCATATATTCATCACAATACGCTTTAACCATCCAGTATTGATTCATTTGCCCTTCACTGGATTCAATTATATCTACAAGATATGGATAAATTACTGTAATTGAAGTATTAAGTCCCAAAAGCAAATCCATATGAAGTATTTTCATACGCAAATCTTCCCGCTTAGCTTCAAAAACAGGTCTTAAAACATCTATTCCTGTTTGATACTCCCCTAATTGAAACGCACAATGAGCAGCCATATAATTAGCTTCTACAATTTCTGTTTCAATTTCAATAGCCTCTTTGAGATATTTCAGTGAATTTGCATAATCTTTCAGAATCCAATAGCAATCACCTAAACCTAATAATACAGTATAATCATTCGGTCTTAACTCATTTATTTCAATAAAAATATCGCGTGCTAATTCGACATTCTTATTTTCATAATGAATTAGTGCCTTAATTTGAAGAGCTATTGTATCCTGAGGATTTATTGCTAAAGCGAAATTACATGACTCCAACGCTTGCTCGATGTTTCCCATTTTATTATACACCTGTGCTAAATGACACCACATTCCTGCATCGTATGGATCTTCATCCAGCAATGCATTCAACCCGGTAAGGCATACTGAATAGTTCTCAAGCATTTCATTTATATGAACTTCATCACAACGTATATCGTGCGATTCACCAAACCGATTTTTTATAGTTTGAAGCATTATTAATGCCTCATTATAATATTCATGAGCTATTAATATATCATATGCTTCTAAACAATCAAGCTGAGAAGAGTCTATCGCATTTATTATTTGATCAATGATTGACAAAGCCTCATCTTTATGACCACAACTGGCAAGAATATCAGCTTTCACCTTTTTGACATATTCTGACTCTGCCGGTAAGCTGATTATAATTTCAAGTGCTTTCTCATTTTGGTTTAACCACAAAAGATAAAGCGCTTTATGAGCCTTCATTTCTGCATCATTCGGATACATTGCCATTCCATAGTCGACCGCCTTAATCGCTTTATCCGTATCGAATACATCTTCATAGTAGTGAGCTATATCGTAAAATTCTTCACGGTCAAAAAAGACAGTTTCTCCTGTTTGTAGCATTTTCTCAAAACGCTCGATATATTCTGGTATTGATTCAGACATATAATAGTAAAATTACACTTAAAAAACGCGAGTTACAAGCATCGCAGAAATCTATCCTTAGACTATATAACTGTGAAGTTTGTAACTCGCGTAATATATTAGAAACAAATTAATTCTTAGCTTTCTCTTTACTCCATGAATCTTTTAATGATACAGTTCTGTTAAAGATTAATGCGCCATCTTTAGCATCTTTGTCTACACAGAAATATCCTAAACGGGTAAACTGGAAACGATCCATTGGTTTTGCGTCAGCAAGGAATGGTTCAACTTTACAGTTTTTCAATACTTTCAAAGAATCAGGATTCATCAAATCACGGAAATCTTTATCTTTTTCCTCGTTTAAGTCTTCTGCTACGAACAAGCGATCATATAATCTTACTTCAGCATCTACAGCATGATCTGCAGAAACCCAGTGAAGTGTTCCTTTCACCTTACGGTTGCTTTCCGGCATACCACTCTTAGTCATAGGATCATACTCGCAAGTGATCACTGTTACATTTCCGTTGTCGTCTTTCTCGCACCCTGTACATTTTACAATATAAGCGCCTTTCAGACGAACTTCCTGCCCCGGTGTCATACGGAAGAATTTTTTAGGCGGATTTTCCATGAAGTCTTCACGCTCGATATATAATTCTTTTGTGAAAGGCATATCATGAGAACCGCTATTTTCATCTTCCGGATTATTTGGCATAGACATCATTTCTGTTTGTCCTTCCGGATAGTTTGTTATAACAAGTTTAACAGGATCAATTACAGCAGACACACGTGTAGCAGTTTTATTTAAATCTTCGCGGATACTATGCTCTAATAAAGAAACATCAATAATACCGTCAAATTTAGTATAACCGATTTTGTTAATAAAACTACGAACTGAAGCCGGAGTATAACCTCTTCTTCTCAATCCACAGATAGTAGGCATACGCGGATCATCCCAACCATTTACTAATCCTTCCTGAACCAATTGAAGTAATTTACGCTTACTCATTACTGTATAAGTAAGATTAAGACGGTTAAACTCAATTTGTCGCGGACGATAATCGCTATCTTTCAACTGATCAATAAACCAGTCATAAAGTGGACGATGCACTTCAAACTCTAATGTACAGATAGAGTGAGTAATACCTTCGAAGTAATCAGATTGACCATGAGCAAAATCATACATCGGATAAACATTCCATTTATCACCGGTACGATGATGAGGATGTTTGATGATACGATAAATAATCGGATCTCTCATGTGCATATTAGGTGAAGTCATGTCAATACGTGCACGAAGTACACAAGTACCTTCTTCGAATTCGCCTTTATTCATTCGTTCGAAAAGATCAAGATTCTCTTCTACTGAATATTTTTCGTAATACGGACTTACCTCACCAGCTTGTGTCGGTGTCCCTTTTTGTTTTGATATTTCTTCAGCCGTTTGAAAATCCACATACGCCAAGCGTTTACGAATAAGATCTTTGGCAAAGTCATATAATTGCTGAAAATAATCAGATGTATAATATAATCTATCCTCCCAGTCAAAGCCCAACCAGTGAATATCTTCCATTATAGAGTCTACATATTCCACATCTTCTTTAGCAGGATTGGTATCGTCAAAACGCAGATTGCATTTACCTCCATATTGTTCTGCCATACCAAAGTCTATGCAAATAGCTTTTGCATGACCAATATGTAAATATCCGTTTGGTTCAGGAGGGAAACGTGTATGTACTCTTCCTCCATTTTTACCTTCTTTTAAATCATTTTCAATGCTCGCCTCGATGAAGTTCAAACTTCTTTTTTCGTTTGATTCTTCTTTAACTGTAAGCTCTGACATATCAATCTATTTTATTATTTACATTCAGTTAAGATTAAGTGCAACTCCAAACAATGTTCAAGAAACACTTTAAAATACAAAGGTAATAATTTGTATTTGTATATTACATCCTTTAAAAAAGTTTTTAGTTCTCTAGTTTCTCTTTTTAGATATAATAAACACGTTTCACTCTTGATGAGATAGACGTTATTACCTCATATGGAATTGTACCAAGCTGCTCTGCTATGACAGAAACAGGCTGTTCATCTCCAAAAACTATTACTTGTGCACCTTCTACTACATGATCAATATCCGTAATATCAATCATGCACAAATCCATACAAATATTACCTACAATCGGGGCACGCTGTCCATTTACATAAAGAGCCCCTACTCCATTTCCTAATTTTCTGTTTAATCCGTCAGCATAGCCGATAGGGATCGTGGCAATACGTGCTTTTTTTGCCAAGCGTCCCATTCTTCCATAACCTACCGATTCATCAACATCCACTTCTTTAATTTGCAAAATAGTAGATTTCAGAGTCGATACATTTTTCAACTTACTTGCTTTATCATAGGCCGGAACGCCATATAATCCAATACCTAAACGAACCATATCAAACTGATATTGACTGAATCGCTCTATACCTCCGGTATTGAGAATATGCTTTAAAACTTTATGACCAACAGAGTTTTCTAGTATTTCAGCACAGTATTTAAAAACCTCAATCTGATGCAGTGTAAAATGATCTAAAGCCGGATCATCGCTACCTGCTAAGTGAGAAAAAACCGATTTCACTTTTAATGACGTCTGGCTTTGTAATATAACAGCTAATTCTTCAATATCCTCAGAAGCAAAACCTAAACGTTTCATTCCTGAATCTATTTTGATATGAATTGGATACTCTGTAATCCCAAAAGAATCAGCTTTTGCCTTTAGCTCCCTAAGCATTCTAAAACTATATACTTCGGGTTCCAGACGATGAGCAAACAACGTTTGCAAGCTACTAATTTCAGGATTCATTACAATTATAGGTATATGAATTCCGGCTTTACGAAGCTCTACACCTTCATCAACAACAGCCACAGCCAGATAATCACAATGATATTCCTGCAATGTTTTGGCAAGTTCAAACGAACCGGCTCCATAACCAAAAGCTTTAACCATACACACAACTTTAGTAGATGGTTCAAGCTTCTGCTTATAGTAATTAAAGTTATAAACCAATGCTTCAAGATTTACTTCAAGAATTGTCTCATGCATTTTAAGTTCCAACGCATCTGATATATCCTCAAACCTAAATTTTCGGGCACCTTTTAAAAGTACTACCTCATCTTGAAACTGATTATATCCTCCTGATCTAAGAAAAGCCTCTGTTGATTCATAAAACTCTGCAGGAAGATCAAATAATTCAGCATATAAACATAATTCAGGACCGATACCTATCATACGATCGATGCCTTTACTTTTCAATAATTTAGAAACCTGTTTATAAAGGCCTGCTGGCAATAAACCTGTCTGAAAAATATCTGATAGTACAATAACTTTAGATTTCCTGCTATTTTGTGATCTTCGGACTGTAAAATCCAAAGCTGTCTCCAACGAACTCATATCCAAACTGTAACTATCATTGATAATCAAACAGTTTCTCTCGCCATCCTTAACCTCCAAACGCATAGCAACACTTGTCAAGCGCTTCATTCGATCACTTATCTCTTCAAAAGTAAAACCGAAATACAGCATAACAGCAAGACAATGTATAGCATTTTCAATAGATGAGTCATCAATGAAAGGAATAACTATTTTATAGCGTATACCTAGCATTATATATACAATCTCCGTTGAATATTCTTCTTTATTTATTTGCTCAATAAATAAAGGCAGTGACTTATCAAAATAAGACCACGCAAATTCACTGGCTCCCAGACAAGCTTCTCGTAAACAATCTACCAATAATTCATTATCTGCATTATATATAAGAAATGAGCAATCTTTAAATAATTGCAGTTTCTCCATACATTTCTCGCGTTTAGATTCAAAACCCTCCTGATGAGCATCTCCTAAATTCGTAAACACGCCAACTGTAGGCCGAATAATACTGGATATTTTTCGCATCTCACGTGATTGAGAAATACCTGCTTCAAATATGCCTAATTCCGTCTTTTCATCTAATCCCCAAACTGATAATGGCACTCCTATCTGCGAATTGTAACTTCGCGGAGATCGAATAATTCGTTTCTTATCCTGCATCAACTGATACAACCACTCTTTCACAATAGTTTTCCCGTTGCTTCCAGTTATTCCTATGATAGGAATACAAAATCGCTCCCGATGATATCGGGCCAAATCCTGCAAAGCTAAAAGAGTATCTTTGACAACAATAAATGCAGCATTAGGAAATACTGACGGGTTATACATACGATCACTAACGACAAAGTTTCTCACTCCCTTATCGTACAATTCTTCAATATAATTATGACCGTCATTCTGTGAAGATATTAATGCGAAGAATAAAGTTTCTTCCGGATATATCAATGAACGGCTATCTGTTAATAGTTGCGTTATATCATTCTTGCTATTGCCTAATAATTCACCTTTTACAACAATAGCTATTTCTTTCAAAGTGTATTGCATAACTCCTTGATTGATTGAGTTTCGAAATTCAGGTCAAAATAAGGTCTTTTTTGTCGAAAAACATCTATTCTTTTCAAGTTTTCCTTCAAAAAACTTCTATAACTCTCTGTCATACCGTTAAGGGGTCTATGATCAATCATTTTCTTAATCTTCATCCATTCCAAATAGTCCGCTTTGGTTTCTTTTGTGAAGAATGAATGAGAAAACCTTTCCCAAACATATTCAACTCCTAGTCTGGATGGATGAATCATATCATCTGCATAAAAACGATAATCCCGAAGTTCATCCATAAAGATTTCATACGATGGAAAATAGTGACATCCGGCATATCGCTTACAAAGCTGATCTATTGCTAAGATCAAAGTAGCCTTACTGCATTGATTCTCAAAAGAGCCATCTTTCCAATGTCTGATCGGACTAACTGTGAAAATCACATTTCTTCCCATTCTACTGGCAAAGAATCGATCTAGCAGTTCACTCCATTGAGACACAACCTCATCCACAGACAAACGTCTCCTGGAAAATTTTTGAGCAGGCAGTTTATGACAATTAGAAACGATTTCTCCTGTTTCTTTCAACTCATAAACCCAAGCTGTACCAAATGTAATTAATAAGATTTCCGTTTCTTCAAAAAAAGCTGAATTGGTGGAAATTACGGTATTCATCGTATCCAGAGCTTGCTGTCTTATTTCCGATGAATAAATCGAATGAAACTTAAAAGAAGACCATAAGCCCATTGACTCATGTAATTCATCTTCTTTGACAAATACTCTATCTTCCAATAATTTTATCGCAGAAAGTATTGATGCAGGATTATATAAAACGCCAAATGGATTAGATTGTATATGGAACTTTCCTTCAATAAGTTTATTTCCAATATGATCTGCGAAACAAGAACCTAATGAAAGTATCTTTTGAAAATAATTAATATCCATTGAGAAACTTGGTATCTCAACCACCTTACGAAAATCCATCATATCTCTTTAAATAAAAAAAAGAGGATCGACGAATATTACAAACGACAATCCCCTCTAATATAAATTCTAATTAACAACGAATATTTAAGTCTTGTAGAATTTTACGCATCTTTTCAAATGTCGTAATTCGTGTCGGAACTAATGGTAAGCGCAGTTTATTCTGTATATAACCCATCGCATGTAAGATACTTTTAACTCCTGCAGGATTTCCATCCACGAATAAAAGTTCAATCAATTCAGTAAACCTATGGTGTATAGTTAATGCACTATTATAGTCACCATGAAGTGCTAAACGAACCATCTTGCTAAATTCACGCGGAAATGCATTTGCTATTACAGATATCACACCAACTGCACCTAGCGTTATTAGTGGGAAAGTAATACCATCATCACCTGATATTACCATAAAGTCAGTTGGCTTATTTTTAATAATATCATCCATTTGCGTAATATTACCAGACGCCTCTTTTATAGCAATAATATTTTTAAATTCTCTTGCTAAACGAAGTGTCGTTTCTGCAGTCATATTTACACCGGTTCTTCCCGGAACATTATATAATACGATAGGCAGTTTCGTCGCTTGCGCAATTGCTTTATAATGTTGATATATACCTTCTTGTGATGGTTTGTTATAATATGGAACAACTGAAAGAATTGCATCTACACCTCTGAATGATTCATTTTTTAAGCGATCTGCAATCGAACGTGTATTATTACCCCCAACTCCTAAAACAATTGGCACACGCCCATTTACCCGTTCTATAACAAAACGTGTTATCTCTGCTTTTTCTTCTTCAGTTAAAGTTGGTGTTTCTCCTGTTGTACCTAATACTACTAAGTAATCTGTACCATTTTGCAGTTGAAAATCCACCAATCTTCCTAATGCTGTATAATCAACTGATTCATCTTCATTAAAGGGAGTTATTAACGCCACTCCCACTCCCTTAAGATTTATCGAATACATAAATATATAATTACTTGTTTAGCTCCAGGCAAACCTTAAATATCCCATAATCATATAGATTCATTCACATAATTCGGGATCTTTAATCACAATTCGCTCTCGTTACTTAATTTATTTTGATTTAATACTGCGAATGTAAAACTTTATTTTGTCTATCAAAGCATCTATTTCGATTTTTTCGTTCAAAATGATATCAAAATCATATAAATTA
>JBOFIZ010000178.1:0-8405 GCA_051650425.1 Bacteroidales bacterium | reverse complement strand
TTTTGGAGAATGCAAAGACTAAAATGGAGGTAAATGATTTTACTTCTCATACGTATTATACACCTAAAAAGACGAATAAAGGGATTGTAATGAATATTGGTGGCGCTTCACCAAGATCTACAAGTAACACATTCTCATTAAATAATGCATTCTCGATTTTGACCGAGTCAAGAGGGATTGGTTTAGGTAGAAAAAGTATTGGCCGTCGAATCGAGAATGTTTATTTGCTTGCAGAAAGTTTTGCGAACACAGTGTATCAGCAGGATACAGCTTTACTGGCTGCATTGGATTCAGCGATGATGCAGAAAGATCCTGTAGCTGTTGAGTTTGTTTCGAAGAAAACAGCACAATACCCTCTTCCCTTTATCAATCAGATAAAGAATAAAATGGATACGCTTGATCTTGACGTTTCTAATGCAATGGAGTCAACAGTAACTCTGTCAAGAGAGTTTCCTGTTCAATATTTAATTCTTCCTGATCAGAAGTATGCTATTGAAACATTAAACAAAATGGGTGTTTTGGTCGATACCTTATCCCGTGAAGAAGTATTTGAAGTTCAAAGTTTCGAGGTTCGGGACGTGGAAAAAGAGAATACATCTTTTAAAACATTTACTCCTGTAAAAGTGAAAACGAAGGTAAGAACAGAAACGAAACGTTTTCCGGCAGGGACATTTGTAATTAAAACAGACCAAAAAAGAAATCGATTACTTGCTGTAATGCTTGAACCGGAATCCTCTAATGGTTTTGTGAACTACCGGATCATTGAAGCAACTCGGGGAAAAGAGTTACCTGTTTTTCGTTTAATGGATTAATTAATTATTTCAGACATTTAGAATATGAAAAAATATATCTTAAGCTTATTATTTGGATCATTGGCTGTCGGATTGACTGCTCAGGAAAGCAAGATCGATTTTAGATTAGGGAACGGATTAAATATAGACTTAAATAAAGGGAAGCACCATTTTAATATAGGTGGCTATATTCAGGCAGGAGGAACATACGAGGAAGTAAAAGATCTTGATCCGGAATATCGTTTTGATATAAACCGTGCATATCTTAATTTCAGCGGAGGTTTAAATCATGATAAGTTCACATTTTTACTTCAAATGGATTTTGTGAGATCTTATCCTCTTCTTGATGCATGGATGGCATATAATCCTACTAATTATCTGACATTTACTGTCGGTCAAAAGCAATCTTTTTCGGGTACACGTTCGATGATGTTTAATGACCAGGCTCTGGCCTTAGGTAATCGCAGTTTGGTAGATCGTACGTTTTATGGAACGGGTAGAGAATTAGGGATTTTTGCAGAGACTCGTTTACCTATTAAGAAAACGGGTATTGAGTTAGGTCTAGCCGTAACAACAGGAGATGGTATCAATTCATTTGGTTCTTCAGCTACAGATTTTGATTTAGGAGGTTTAAAATACAGTGCTCATGCAACATTTTATCCGATGGGCTTCTTTAGTCCGGGGAATGATTTAACTGATACTGATTTTGCTCGTGAACAAACTCCTAAATTATTAATAGGAGGCTCATACAGTTATAATCAAGGTGCAAGTGATGCAATCGGTGAAGGTCACGGAAACTTCACATTGTATAATAAATATGGAAGAACAGCCTACCCAGATTATATAAAAATGTCTTTGAATCTGATGCTTAAATACAGAGGTTTTACTTTTTTGACTGAATATGTTGATGCCTGGGCACGAAATCTGGATGGTTTGTCTGTTGCGGCTACAGCTGGTTCTGAACTTAAACCGACACAGATTGCAGATTATTTGGTTCTTGGAAGTGGTTTCAATGTTCAATCCGGTTATCTTTTTGCAAAGAACTGGGCTGTAGATTTTAGATATAGTCACATTTTCCCTGAATGGAAAGACAAACAAGAACTTCTGAAAACGACAAATGCTTATCGTTTTGGTGTCGCTAAATATTTTGTTGACAATCGTATTAAACTACAGTTAGTAGGTTCTCTGGAAGATTATACATTGCTGAATACACAAAATAAAGCCTTCACAGTAGGGATTAACACGCATATAATCTTTTAAAAGAATGTATTTATGAAAGTGATAAGACTAGTATTACTTTTCCCTTTACTGTTTCTTACAGGTTGTTGGGGTGGTCAGTTGATCGATGAACAAAATCAGGATACACTTTTCCAAAAAGGAAAAGGCATTATTCGTTTTGATAAATATAAACCGTTATCTCATAAACCGGTAAATATTCATTATTACATTCCCGAAGGAAACAGTAAGGAAATGCCGGTTCTGTTTTTGTTTCCGGGTGTAAACAGAAATGCCGAAGATTATCTTCAGGCATGGGAAAAGTATGCTGTAAATAAAAAGGTTATGATCTTTTCTTTAGAGTTCTCTTCAGCCCTGTATTCTTCTGAGGAATATATAGAAGGAGGAATGTTTAAGAACAATAAACTAAAGCCCGAAGAAGAGTGGACCTTTTCTATCATAGAACCGATATTTGAGTTTATCTGTAAGGATTTATCCGGAACGCAGAAAACTTATGACTTATGGGGGCATTCGGCGGGAGCTCAGTTTGTTCACCGTTATCTGATGTTCAAACCACAAGCACAAGTTAACCGTGCTGTATCTGCAAATGCAGGATGGTATACACTTCCTGATATTAATACAGAATTCCCTTATGGTTTGAAAAATACATTATTAACAGCGGATGTTTTACCCGATCTACTTTCTAAATCTTTGATCGTTCAATTGGGAACGGCAGACACGGATGAAAATGATCCGAATCTTAACCATACTCCCGGAGCAGATGCACAAGGAAAAAACAGATATGACAGAGGACTGTATTTTTTTTCAAAAGCAACTGACTTGGGTGAAAAGTATCAGCATTTTAACTGGTTAAAGGTTGAAGTCAAAGGCGTAGGGCATAGCTATACGCAGATGGCAGCAAATGCAGCAGCTTTTTTGTACTAGAGCATAATGCATAAATAAGAAAACGACTAACAGCAATCTTTTGAAACAGGATTGTTGTTAGTCGTTTTCTTATTTATATAAGTATCGAAGATCTTATTTTTTATCCGTTTGAAGACCTACTAAAAGATCGGCAACTACGAAAGTACTTCCTCCAACGAAAATAAAATCATCATTACTACTATCTTCTAAAGCACAATCATAGGCTTCCATTACACTGTGGTAACTATTTCCATTCAATCCTGCAGCAAAACCGGCTTGTTGCATAGCCAACTCATCCAAAGAACGAGGAATTGAAGCGCGTGTAAAGTAATAAGTTGCATTTTTAGGTAGTAAAGACAGTACTTTAGAAATATCTTTATCATTAACCATACCGATCACCATACGTAACTTATTGAACTTTATCTCATTTATTTGCTGTACAATCTGCGCAATTCCGGCTTCATTATGTCCGGTATCACAGATCACAAGAGGATTTTCCTGAATTTTTTCCCAGCGACCTCTTAATCCGGTAATTTCACAAACTTGTCCGAAGCCTTTCTGTACAGCCGTAGGTGTAATATTGATACCAATTGTCTGTAACTCACGCAAAGCAGCGAAGACTGTAGCTGCATTCTGATCCTGACATAAACCACTTAATTCACCATCAATTAATCCGTAGTCGGTAGTGTCAAATAACCATCTTCCACCAGGCATATGTGTGGCCTTTTTTATCAGATTCTCCTGATCGGCAAAAAAGATAGGAGCATTCATTTCTTTTGCCTTTTCTATAAACACTTCTCGGGTTTCGTCGTTGGTTTCACCGACTACTACTGGTACGTCAGGTTTAATAATACCTGCTTTTTCACCGGCAATCTTCGTAAGTGTGTCTCCCAGGAATTGAACATGGTCCTTACTGATATTTGTTATGACTGATAATATAGGTTTTACTATATTAGTACTGTCTAAACGGCCGCCCAAACCTACTTCGATTATCGCAACATCAACTTTCTCCTGAGCAAAATATTCGAAAGCCATTGCCATAGTTAATTCGAAAAATGAAGGCGAAATAGTTTCGGAGTAACTTTTGATATCCTCAATGAATTTTACAACAAAACCTTCAGGAACCATATCTCCGTTTATACGAATCCGTTCACGGAAATCAACCAGATGCGGTGAGGTGTATAATCCTACTTTATAGCCTTGAGCTTGTAAAGTTGCAGCAAGCAAATTTGATACAGAACCTTTACCGTTGGTGCCTCCAACATGGATAATTTTATATTTATCTTGTGGATTTCCTAAGTGAGAACATAAGCTCAAACTATTGTCTAATCCCTCTTTATAAGCACTTCCACCAACTCGTTGGAACATAGGAAGACGGGAGTATAGATAGTCTAATGTTTTTTGATATTTACTCATAAGTTTATATTGCTTATATCATTTAAATTATTATTTTGCGAAACTAATGTGTGAAAAATAATACAAACCTACATATTTATTTGTTATATCTATATATTCACTTAAAGGAATAACAAATTATAATCATAAGTGGTTAACCTTTTAAATCGAAAAATAATTATGGGAACTAAAAAGAATTTTATCATTGATACAAATGTCATTCTACATGACTCTAGTTGTCTTGAGAAATTTCAAGAAAATGATGTTTACATACCAATAGTTGTATTAGAGGAATTGGATAAATTTAAAAAAGGAAATGATGTAATAAACTTCAACGCAAGAGAATTTATTCGCTACCTGGATGAAATAACCGGTGATGATCTTTTTAAAAAAGGTGCTTCTTTAGGTGAGGGTAGAGGGAAACTTTTTATTTATCTCATAAATGAATTATCGTCTGAAGTACAAAAAGCATTTCAGGGAAAAACATCTGATAACTATATTTTGTCGGCGACACTTGACCTGGCAAACAAAGATAAATCATCAAAGACTATACTTGTGACTAAAGATATAAATCTTCGTATGAAGGCTAAATCTTTAGGTATTCTAGCAGAGGATTATACAAATGATAAAGTGAAAAATGTAGATATATTCTCCGAAGCACATAAAGTTTATAACGATTTTGATCCTGCGTTGCTTGATAAATTCTATGCTTCTAAAAACGGATTAGATCCTGAAGAATTCCCATTCTATAAAAATTTGATTCCGAATGAATGTTTTGTATTGGAAAGTACCCGTGCGACAGCCTTAGCTCGCTTTAATCCATACACTGATAAAATTGAGCATGTGAATAAAGAACGGATTTATGGCATAGAGCCGCGAAATGCAGAGCAAACATTTGCTATGAATGTGCTTATGGATCCCGATGTAAAACTTGTAGGTATGACAGGTAAAGCAGGAACGGGTAAAACCCTCTTAGCGTTGGCCGCAGCTTTAGCACAAACACATGATTATAAACAAATACTTTTAGCCAGACCGATTGTAGCTTTGGCCAATAAAGATTTAGGCTTCTTACCGGGCGACGAAAAAATGAAAATTGCGCCTTATATGCAACCTTTATATGATAATCTCACTGTGATTAAAAACCAATTTAATCCATACTCGAATGAAGTGAAGAAAATAGGGGAGATGGAAACTGGCGGACAATTGGTTATTGAGGCTTTAGCTTATATACGCGGACGAAGTTTATCTGAAACATACTTCATTATTGATGAAGCACAGAATCTGACTCCTCATGAAATAAAAACAATCATTACCCGTGCCGGAGAAGGTACTAAAGTTGTGTTTACCGGAGATATTCAACAGATCGATTCGCCTTACCTGGATGCGCAATCCAATGGTTTAGCTTATATGATTGATAAAATGCGTGGTCAGAAATTATTCGCTCATGTAAACCTTGTAAAAGGAGAAAGGAGTGAGCTGTCTGAGCTGGCAGCATCAATTCTATAAATAAAATACCTACTTTAATATATGATAAAAGAAAAAGGCACTTGCTTGAGGTAAGCAGGTGCCTTTATAATTAAAATGATTAATGTTTTTTCTGTTTATCTTTATTTCTTCGTTTTGTTCGTGGCTTTCTTTTATCTAAATAAATAGAGTAAGCTAGCCAGGTCGCAGTGAGCAGATTGATGATTACCCAATAATCAATAGGAATCCCCCAACTAATAAATGGTTGGTAAAGAATCGAAAGACCACCGTAAATGATCATTCGTAACTCCCGATAATACAAATACTCATAATATGCAATCCAAATAAATGCTCCCATTGCGAGTAAATGTATAAAGCTAAAAAAAGCTTCCGGTATATCAAGCATACCTAATAAAAGGAAGAATATCATTCCGCCTTTTACATATTGAACTATCTTTTCCATATCACCAGGTTACTTAGAGTTTCAGATTTTTAGATTGAAAAAACAGTTTCTTTAAATACTATTGCTTATCTTCTTCTTTTGGAGGTAGATGGAAGAACGTGAAATTTACACTGCCGTAAACACGTCTCTCCATAAAATAAGGATGATCAGAAAAATCATTGTTTTTAGAATGCTCCAAAATGAAAAGACCGCCTTCTTTAAGTAATCCATGAGAAAAAACTCGTTCAGGAATGGATGGTAGTTCTTTCAAATCATAAGGAGGATCAGCAAAAATGAAGTCAAACTTCTCATGAGATGTCTCAATAAATTTCAAAGCATCACCCTTAATTGTAATCAGATTATCAATCTTAAGTTCAGCTCTGACTTTTTTAATAAAGTCATACTGGAGTGAAACTTTTTCGACACATACAACTTCCGGACAACCTCTCGAGATTAATTCGAAACTAATAGCCCCTGTTCCTGCAAAAAGGTCTAAGGCTTTCATTTCTTCAAAATCAATCATGTTATTTAGAACATTGAAAAGATTCTCTCTGGCAAAATCTGTAGTAGGTCTGGCCTTGATGTTTTTTGGAACATCGAATCTTCTTCGTTTAAATATACCGCTAATTATTCGCATAATGTCAAAGTTAGTATTTCTAAAGGAACTCTCTGATCTTCCTTTAAAGCTAAATCCATTGGTTTCGATAAGCTCGAAACTGTACGAATGTAACGCTTAAGAAGAGGTATGAGTTCATCAATTATCGGTGTTTCTCCCGAATATATTATTTCATCTTTTTCCTGACTGAATTGTAAAGTTTCCCACAATGTAAGGATGTAGTACAAAAAGTCAGAAGTTTGAGTAACAGAGAAACTATTTAAATGAAATAATTCATTTTTTTTAAAAGCAATTACATCAAGTCTGTTCTGATTGATATGAACATAGAGCTTGTTTTTTTCACTTGAATCGTATTTCTTACTGAAATATTCAATAAGCGGAGATAAATGAGAGTACACTCTGTTAACACCAAAAGTACGGGTCAGAAATGAAAAGCGATTCAAATCATATTCAAAAATCAAATGATATTTTGATTTAATAAGATGGTTGTGAATCAGTTTTTTGTTAGGGTCTGCCGGCAGGCCTGCATAGAAAAGTGTACAAAGATAATCACGATCATAGAAAGCTTCTGGGATCAGACGAACAGCAGCAACATCATCAACGATGTATACTTTTTTATAAGGTAAGAGTAAGTGCTCTTCCTCATAAATGTATTTCTTTAATTGTTCGTCATAATCATCTTCATCAGTGAAACAGATCTTTTTATTATAAGATACAGTAGTATCTGATTCCGAACGTACGTAAAAAGAAAATCCATCCGACAAAAGCCGGATGGATAAACTGTATTGTTCAGACTTGCTAAAATCAATAATTTTGTCTGTCATAATTTTGTTGGATGAGGATTACTCCCAGTTACCGGCATTGTTATTAGCCTCTTTAACTGAACCTACTTGCATACCAGGATATTTATCCAATTTAGTAGCATAGTCGATTAAGTTGTAAATCTCTTGTTTATCCAAACCTTGAAGGTAAACAGAGAATGGAGTTTTAGCTTCGAAAACTTGAATAACAAGACCAGATGCAGTTTCGATAGCACCTGTTGCCATTTCAAATTTAGATTTTGTTCCAGGTACAAACTGGATAGAATCAGCTACAAAACCAGGAGCAAATAAAGTATCAATGATGTTCACGTAAGTCGTATCACGCTTGATCAAACCTTTTTTTACTGCTTCCTTTTCTGTTAATCCTTCTTCTAACTGTTGGTCAGTCAGAATCCCCTCTTTAAGGATCATCGGAAGTTTTCCTTCTTTAATGAAAGTAATCAGAGTATCAAAGCTGGCTGTATATTTGCCATTGATGTTTCTGTACTCCATTTGAGCTTTACGAATATCGATCAGACGTGTTTTAACAGCTAAATCGCGTCTGTCTTTTTCTTCTTTGAACTCGATTGGATCTAAAATACTTTTAGTACATAGATAGCCCATAACTGCGATACACGCAACCAATAGAATTTTGAAAGTAATCTTCATAGTATGTTGTTATTTTGTTTTTTTCGTACCGCAAATATAGAAAAGAAAATTAAACTGTTTATTTTTATAGCAACTTTTATTGAAAGAAT
>JBOFIZ010000177.1:0-17165 GCA_051650425.1 Bacteroidales bacterium | reverse complement strand
GAGCCAGGATCAAACTCTTCGTTGTAATTTGTTATTTTTTCCTATGCTCAAGGTTCCGTTTCAATATATCTCAATTGACGGTTCAATATACCTATTGTGCTTGTACTACTTTTGTTTATATATAAATCTTGTTGAGATTATCTTTATTTGAAAAGACTCACAATCAACTCCCCGACTCGCTCGTCGTTTTGTTTCCCGATTGCGATGCAAAAGTAATGCCTATTATTGAAACTCACAAATGTTTTACAACATATTTTCCAATTATATTTTATCAAAAACTACATTGAACTGTATATCAACGATTAACACTCTTCATTATTTTTATCCGCCATAAAAACTCTGTTAAACACACCTGTATTTAACATAACACAAGAGCGAAAAGCAGTTTTTTTGATATAAATATAAGAGAATAAGGTAATAAAGAGAAAAATGTTTCTATTTTTGCGAAACATTTTATTCATTAGACATCAAATAGAAACGTTGAAAATATATACAAATGAAGAGAATTATAAATGTACTATTCATATTAGGAGGCTTCCTTTCGTTAGGTTCATGTTCAAATGAAAGTGACAATAATGAGATTATATATCTTACAGATGCACAGATATCATCATTTAAATTAGAAAAGAATGATTCAATAGCGTCCGATTTAGATAAAGTATTTTTCAGTATAGACCAGGCTAGCGGTGAAATCTTCAATTTAGATTCTCTTCCTTACAAGACTAAGCTACAAAAAATGCTAGCGAGTGTAACTTTCCAATCAGCATCTTCTGCTAAAGTAATTGCAGGCAAAGATACTACTGACTATTCCCCTACTGATTCTATTGATTTTAGTGACGGGAAGATTAAAATGATTGTGACCGCTCAGGACTACAAAACAACAAAAGAGTATACAATACGAATTAATGTTCATCAACAACTACCGGACTCAATGGTATGGGATCAGATAGCGACAAACATTTATAATACTTCTATCGTAAGCCAGAAAACAGTCGAAAAAGATGGTACATTATATTCTTTTGTAAAAACATCTAATAATATAAGCTTATATACAGCTAATTTGAGCAATGCCGGCACATGGATAAAAACAGCAGAAACTAATTTACCTATTAATACGAATATAAAGTCAATCTACACGTTCAATAATCTATTTGTTGGTATTGGTCAAAATGGATTACTCTATAAATCCGTAAATGGTATTGATTGGAATAACACAAGTTATACATTAAATAATATCTTAGGTGTATTACCTAACAGTTCTCAAGTTAATAATTTGATAGGATATAAATTATCAAATGATGCTATTCAGATTGTATATACAGCAGATTTATTAACCTGGGAAGAGTCAAATAAACTAATTCCAGCTAACACTTTCCCTATGGATGGATATGCTTCATGTACATCTATCATTAATTCTACAAATTATTTATCAATTGTAGGAGGCGAAAATAGTAGCTCAACAAAACTAAGTTCCATCTATCTGGCATTTTTTAATACAAGAAATCAGCTTGATGTTAGCATGAATCTAGATTATAACGGAGTATCTCCAATAACAGATGCAACCTGTATTTACTATAACAATCAGATATACTTATTCGGAGGTCAAACTGAAAAATCATTCAATGATAAAATTTACACATCACAGAATGGAGGTGTAAACTGGGCTCCAACAGATTCGATTGTCCGTATTCCAAAAGAATTTGGAGGTAGAGCAGATATCTCTATCATTGAATCTGAAAAGAAACTATGGTTTATTGGTGGATATGACAGTAAAGTTGTGAATACAGATGTATGGACAGCACGAATCAATAATATAAAATAGAATCATATATTGATGCCAAAAGCTTTATTCAACTGTATACTGATATGTATTATATTAGTAATAGATACAAAACCAATACAAGCACAGGAGTATCTATTCGAAGCAGGACCGTCTGGCGGCATCAACTATTATATAGGAGATATAAGTAATAAGTTATTTCATAATATTGGATCAGATATCGGAGTATTATTTAAGTATAATCTTAATTTGCGTAACGCTCTTAAGCTAAATATTGAATATAATCATCTAAGATCAGATTCAAAAATCGATAACAACATTCTTCCATACCATCCATATCGATTCAAACGTTCATTCTTAGATTTATCAGGATGTTACGAATATAGCTTTTTCAGCTATAGCGATCTATATGAATACAGCGAAACACGAAAATATTCACCTTATATATATATAGGTATAGGATACCTTCATTCGCCAGATGGAAATAGATTCGATTCTCTTAATGCACTTACTTTGCCATTCGGAATTGGATTTAAGTATAAGATAAGAAATAGAGTAAATATAGGAATAGAATACTCTATGACTTGGTGTAGTAGTGATAAACTTGATGAGTTAGAAGATCCTTATGATATAAGTTCATCTAAACTAAAAAATAAAGATTGGTATTCAAACTTAAAAGTTTTCATTACGTATGATTTTTGCAAAAGAAGATGCAATTGTCCAAGAGATTACAAATGAAAAAGAGACATTACAATGGATTATAAAGATCAGATTGATTTAAGTCGAGTACCCAAACACATCGCTATCATTATGGATGGTAATGGACGATGGGCCAAGAAGAAAGGGATGCCTCGTACATTTGGACACCAGCATGGCATAGATCCTGTAAGAAAAATCACAGAGGCAGCTGCAGAGGTTGGTGTAAAACATCTAACGTTATATACATTTTCTACTGAAAACTGGAATCGTCCAATAGAAGAAGTTCAAGCACTCATGGAGTTACTTGTGAGAGCGATTGAGCACGAAACGCCAGATTTAATGAAGAAAAATGTTAGATTAAAAGCTATTGGAGATATATCAAAACTAAACGAAACCTCGAAAGAGAAACTTCAAGAGTGTATATCAAAAACTGCTCAAAATAATGGTATCGAATTAATCTTAGCTCTTAGTTATTCTTCACGCAGTGAAATTACTAAAGCCATACAAGATATTGCTCAAGGAATTTGTAGCAAAGAAATATCAATCGATGATATAACTGAAGAATTAATTACTTCGAAATTGATGACTCAAGGAATACCTGATCCCGAATTAATGATACGTACAGGAGGAGAACAACGTATAAGTAATTTTCTACTTTGGCAGTTATCCTATTCTGAGCTTTATTTCACAGAGCAATTTTGGCCTGATTTCAATCAAAAATCCTTATATGAGGCTATTGTTGATTATCAAAGCAGAGAACGTAGATTCGGAAAAACAAGTGAGCAATTATAATTGAAAATTAGAGCCTTTTAAAATATGCGCAAAAAATTAATACTATTCATGGGTTTATTGGCCTCCTTTAATTACGGAGCCTACGCTCAGGAAGAAGAGGTAATTGAGAAACCTAATATTTATTATTCTTCGAATCCTAAAAAATACGAAATTGGAGGAATTTCAATCACAGGAGCAAAAAACTACGAAGACTATGTTTTGATTGGTTTTTCAGGATTGACAATCGGACAGCAAATCACAGTTCCAGGCCCGGATATTACAAATGCTGTCAACCGTTTTTGGAAGCATGGATTATTTTCTGATGTATCCATTACAGCTGATAAAATTGTTGGTGATAAAATCTTCCTTAACATTGATTTAAAACAGAGACCTCGTATTTCAAAAATCAATTATTTAGGATTAAAGAAATCTGAACGTGAAGATATTGATGCGAAAATCGGATTTATAAACGGAAACCAGATTACGCCAAATCAAATTGAACGTGCAAAATTTCTTATCAAAAAATACTTTGATGAGAAGGGCTTTAATAATGCAGAGATAACAATTGTACAGAAAGATGATCTTTCAAAAGAGAACCAAGTAATTGTAGATGTTGTTGTAGATAAAAAAGAAAAAGTAAAAGTCAACCAGATTCATATTACAGGAAATAGCGCGCTTAGTGAAAATAAAATTGAGCGTGTTATGAAAAAAACAAATGAGAAGAAAAAGTTGCTCAACTTATTCCGAACCAAAAAATTCGTTCCTGAGAATTTTGATGCAGACAAAGAACTTATTCTTGAGAAATACAATGAACTAGGTTATCGCGATGCCGTAATTTTATCTGATAGTGTCGTTAAGATTGATGATAAGAACGTCGATATATATTTAAACATCGACGAAGGTAATAAATATCATGTAAGATCTATCAAATGGATTGGTAATACAATATATCCATCAGATCTGTTAAATGCTTATTTAAAATTAAAGCCGGGAGATGTCTACAATCAGAAATTGATTAATGAAAGAACTCAAACGGATGAAGATGCTATTTCAAATCTATATATGGATAAAGGATATTTGTTTTTCCATGTTGAACCAGTTGAAATAAATATTCAGAATGACTCTGTTGACTTAGAAATGCGTATCCAGGAAGGGAAGCAAGCAACTATCAACAAAGTAACGATTACAGGGAATGACCGTTTGTATGAACATGTCGTTAGACGTGAACTAAGAACAAAACCAGGACAACTATTCAGTAAATCCGATTTACAACGTTCTCTTCGTGAAATTGCACAAACTGGCCATTTCAATCCTGAGAATTTAGTTCCGGATATCCAACCAGATCCGGAAAATGGAACAGTTGACATAGGATATCCTCTAGAATCTAAAGCGAATGACCAGATTGAATTCTCTGCAGGTTGGGGACAAACAGGTATTATTGGTAAGTTGAGTTTAAAATTCACAAACTTCTCAATAAAGAATCTATTGAATCCAAGCTCATATAAAGGTATCATTCCACAAGGAGATGGACAAACGTTAACTATCAGTGCTCAAACGAATGCACGCTACTATCAACAGTATAGTGTCTCATTCTTTGATCCATGGTTTGGAGGTAAAAGACCTAACTCACTTTCTGTATCTGCTTTTTATAGTAGACAAAGTGATATTAACAGCAATTACACTAGTTCGTATAATCCAAATTATGGATATGGTGGATATGGATATCCTGGATACGGATATGGTGGCGGATATGGTTATGGCAATGGATATGGATATGATTACGACCCATCATTCGCATATGACCCAGACCAAAACTTCCAACAAATTGGTGTAGCATTAGGATTTGGTAAACGATTAAGCTGGCCGGATGACTATTTCACATTCTCAGCAGAATTATCTTACCAAAGATATATGATGAAAGACTGGAAATACTTTATCATCAGTAATGGATCAAGTAACAATCTAAGTTTGAATTTAACTTTATCGAGAAACTCTTTAGATAATCCGGTTTATACACGTAGAGGTTCTCAATTTAGTTTATCATTAGGTATTACACCTCCATACTCGTTACTTGGAGAAGACAAAAAAATAGATTATACGGATCCAAAAGTTCCATTATCTAAAAAATTCAAATGGGTAGAATATCATAAATGGAAGTTCAAAGCAAGAACCTTCACTCCGATTTCACCAAATGAAAAGCTTGTCTTAGCAACACGTGTTGAATATGGATTCCTTGGTCAATTCAATAAAAACAAGAAGTCTCCGTTCGAGACATTCTATATGGGTGGTGACGGTATGTCAGGATATAGCAGTACATACTTAACAGAAACTATTGCTTTGCGTGGTTATGAAAATGGGTCATTAACACCTTACGGTCGTGACGGCTATGCATACTCAAGACTTGGTGTAGAATTAAGATACCCATTAATGCTTCAACCATCATCAACAATCTATGCACTATCATTCCTCGAGGCAGGTAACGCATGGTACGATGTGAAGAACTTCAATCCATTTGATTTGAAAAGATCAGCAGGTGCCGGTGTTCGTATCCTTCTCCCAATGATTGGAATGTTAGGTATTGACTGGGCATATGGATTTGACAAAGTATTTGGAACCCGCGATCATGGAGGAAGTCAATTCCACTTTATCATTGGACAAGAGTTCTAATTTGTAAGAGATCAGAGATATTTCTAATAAACTAAACGGATACTATTATGAAAAAGGTATTATTTGTTTTTATAGTAATGTTATTTACTACGTTTTCGGGATATGCACAAAAGTATGCACTGATAGATATGGAGTATATATTAAAAAATATCCCGGCCTATGATATGGCCAATGAACAGATCGGTCAGTTATCAAAGAAATGGCAGACGGAAGTTGAGGTACAACTCAACGAAGCCAAAACGATGTATAAGAAATATCAATCTGATCTTGCCTTTTTGTCAGATGATATGAAGGTAAAAAGAGAGGAAGAGATTGTTGCAAAAGAAAAAGAGGCAATGGAATTACAGCGGAAGTATTTCGGTCCTGAAGGTGAGTTATTCAAAAAGAGAGAAATCTTAATCGCACCAATACAAGACGATATATATAATGCTGTAAAAGCAGTTTCTGAAGAAAGAGGATATGCAATGGTCCTGGATCGCGCATCCTCTCAGAATATTATTTACGCAACACCTCGTATAGATATTAGTAATGAAATCCTTGCCAAATTAGGAATTTCAAAATAATTATCTACATTTGTGTAACGAACAAATGAACTTAAATAGAATAACTAATTAATTTATAAAAGACTATGTTTAAAAAATTGGCAATCGCCTTTATGTTTTGTGTATGTGCATTTGGCGCATCAGCACAAGGAGATCTTAAATTTGCTCACATCAATACAATGGAGCTTTTTGAAGCAATGCCTGAAAGAGTAGATAGTGAAAAGAAACTTGAAGCAACATCTAAACAATTAGAAGGAGAACTTCTAAAAATGCAAGAGGAGTTTCAGAAAAAATATAACGAATTCATGGCATCTGCAGATACTTTACCAGAAAGTATCAAAGTTAGAAGAATGCAAGAAGTTGAAGAAATCAATACTAGAATCCAAAACTTTCAGCAAACTGCAAGACAAGAGCTTCAAAAACAACAAAATGATATGATGAAGCCGATTATGGATAAAATTCAAAAAGCTATCCAACAAGTTGGTGAAGAAAACGGATTTGTTTATATCTTTGATTTAGCATCTCCTTCTATCCTTTATCATTCAAGCAAAAGCACAGACGCTATGCCACTTGTTAAAGGTAAACTTGGAATTAAATAATTCATTTTATTAAAATAAGAAAGAAAGGATGATGAATATCATCCTTTCTTTTTTTTATATCTATGAAACAATTATCAACTAAAGCAGGTCCAATCGGAATCTTTGACTCTGGCTACGGAGGATTAACTATCTTCGAATATATCCGTAAAGAGTTACCTCAATATGATTATATCTATTTAGGCGACAACGCCCGGGCACCTTATGGTAGCAGGTCTTTTGAGATTGTTTATGAGTTTACACTGCAAGCTGTAACTAAACTTTTCGAAATGGGGTGTCAGCTTGTTATCCTTGCATGCAATACAGCATCGGCAAAAGCATTAAGAAGTATTCAGCAAAATGATCTTCAGAGTCTGGATCCAAACCGAAGAGTATTAGGAATCATTCGCCCTACGGCTGAGATTATTGATGAATTAACTTCATCAAAACATGTAGGTATATTAGGAACAGCCGGAACCATACAATCCAAAACATATGAAATGGAGATAGCTAAACTTTTTCCACATATAATTGCCTCCGGACAATCATGCCCGATGTGGGTCCCTTTAGTTGAGAACAATGAATATAATGATGCAGGTGCAGATTTCTTTGTGAAAAAATATATTGACTCCTTGCTATTAAAGGACTCATCCATTGACAGTATTATATTAGGATGCACCCATTATCCGCTTCTTTATAAAAAGATTCGGGAGTATACACCTGAGCATATTAAGATCATTCCTCAAGGAGCATACGTTGCAAATAGTTTAAAAGATTATCTGCAAAGACATCCTGAAATTGATATAAAATGCACAAAAAACGGAGTATCTAAATTCTTCACAACCGAATCTCATGAGAAGTTTCAGGAGATTGGATCTATGTTTCTCAACCAACAAATTGAAGTAGAACAAATCACCATACCTTAAGATGAAAAAATACGCTATACTCGTAGCTGGAGGAAAAGGGTTAAGAATGGGATATGAATTACCCAAACAATTTATCGAAATCAAAGGGTTACCTGTTCTGATGCATACGATAAAACAATTCAAAAAAGCAGTCAATGATATTGAAATTATAGTTGTGCTGCCCAAGGAGCAACAAAACTACTGGAGTGAACTAATCTATAAGCACAACTTTGAATGTAAACATCAAATTGCCGATGGTGGAGAAACACGTTATCATTCAGTAAAAAGCGGTTTAAGTTACACGCAGACCGAAAAAGCATTGATAGCAATTCATGACGGGGTAAGACCTCTTGTATCTCCTGAAGTTATACTTAGATGTTTTGTTACTGCTCAGGAAAGCGGGAGTGCTGTACCTGTACTTCCTATGATTGACTCCATCAGGCATCTGACTCCGGATAACAGTGAAAGTGTTGACCGTGACAAATATGTATCCGTACAAACACCTCAGACATTTCAGGCTCATATCATACACGGAGCATATCGTTTACCCTATACTTCATTATTTACTGATGATGCATCTGTTGTCGAAGCCAATGGGAATATTATAACATTGACTGAAGGTAATCGCGAAAATATAAAGATAACTACACCTTTTGATCTGAAGTTAGCAGACATACTCTTATAACAAGAAAAAGAAGTTCTATGGAATTATCCGAAAGAGACATTACATACTTACCTGGCGTAGGACCTAAAAAAGCCGAAGTACTAAAAAAAGAAATAAATGTACATTCGGCCGAAGATCTTCTATGCTACTATCCGTTCAGATATCTGGATAGAAGTAAAATTTATTCAATAGCAGAGATACAACCAAACTTAGCATATATCCAGTTAAAAGGACAAATAATACATTTCGAAACAATCGGAGAAGGCGCGGCTCGAAGACTGATCGCGAAGTTTAAAGACCAATCAGGCATTATTGATCTTGTCTGGTTCAAAGGAATTAAGTTTATCCAAAATAAATATAAGCTAAACAAAGAGTACGTTGTTTTCGGAAAACCAACTCTGTTCGGAAGCAAGTATAATATCGCACATCCCGATATCGAAGAATTTGATCCAAAAGCAGAATCTCTTGCAGGACTTGCGGGCTGCTATAACACAACCGAGAAAATGAAAAATAATTTTCTTGGAACAAAAGCCATACAACGAATCATACAAACTACATTATCCTCCTTTGCAAATGATATATCCGAAACGTTACCTGTTTCGATTATGAAAAAAGCAAACGTAATTTCGCGCAGGGAAGCATTAATGAATATCCATTTACCTCAAAACCTTAATTTGTTGAAACAAGCAGAGTATCGTTTAAAATTTGAAGAGCTATTTTTTCTTCAACTAAATATTCAACGCTACTCTAAGCAAAGATCTGAAAAAGTCGGTGGATATGTCTTCTCTAAAATCGGAGAAAACTTCAATACATTCTATCACGACTATCTTCCTTTTTCATTAACGGGAGCTCAAAAAAGAGTTCTTAAAGAAATCCGGATTGATTTAGGAAGCGGACATCAGATGAATCGTCTGCTTCAGGGAGATGTTGGAAGTGGTAAAACATTAGTTGGACTCATGACTATGCTTATGGGATTGGATAATGGATTTCAGGCATGTATTATGGCACCTACCGAAATTCTTGCCAACCAGCATTACGAATCTATCAAATCATTTTTGAAGGATATGCCAATTGGAGTCGAACTACTGACCGGCTCAACTACCAAAAAAAGAAGAGAACCCATTCATGAAGGTTTAAGAAATGGGTCAATTCATATTTTGATTGGAACACATGCCTTAATAGAAGATGAAGTTAAATTCAAAAATTTAGGAATTGCCATTATAGATGAGCAACATCGGTTCGGTGTAGCTCAACGCGCTAAACTATGGGCTAAGAATAATCATCCGCCTCATATATTAGTTATGACAGCAACACCGATACCCAGAACATTAGCAATGACTGTATATGGAGATTTAGATGTGTCTGTCATCGATGAATTACCACCCGGCAGGAAACCTATTCAAACCATACATCAGTTTGATAACAAAAGGGGGAGCCTCTACACTTCCATGAAAAAGCAACTCGAAGAAGGAAGACAAATCTATATCGTATATCCATTAATACAGGAAAACGAGAAAATGGATCTGAAGAATGTCGAAGATGGTTTTTACCAGATTCAGGCAGCCTTTCCGGATTATCGGGTGTGCATGGTACATGGCAAAATGAAAGCAAAAGACAAAGACGCGGCTATGCAACGTTTTGCAACATACGAAGCTCATATAATGGTAGCTACAACCGTTATTGAAGTGGGTGTCAATGTCCCTAATGCAACGGTGATGATAATAGAGAATGCCGAGAGATTCGGACTTTCTCAGCTCCATCAGTTACGAGGAAGAGTCGGACGAGGAGGCGACCAATCGTATTGCGTATTAGTGACCTCTCCAAAACTATCCAATGACACACGCAAAAGAATGGAAATCATGGTTCGAACCAACGACGGATTCGAAATATCTGAAGCAGATCTTGAATTGAGAGGTCCCGGAGATCTTGAAGGAACACAACAAAGCGGAATTGCTTTTGATCTGAAATTAGCAAATCTTGCAACTGATGGACAAGTTGTTCAATTAACAAGAGATATTGCCAGGGAAGTGATTGAAAATGATCCAACACTCAGTTCTCCTGAAAATCGTCTGTTAGCAGTACAATTAAGAAAATTATTCAGCAAGAAGTTTAATTGGGGTATAATATCATAAACCCCGATTAAAGCCTCTGTTAGCTCTTCCTTCTTAAAAAAAAGCTGAAACATCTCCCAGAATTTGCATTTCAATCGGCACTATCAGCACCAGGCTTATATATTGTTATATATCAACTATATAAAGGTGTTGATAGTACTGTTTGAATCGACACCCAATCAGCACCAATCGACACCAGCTTTCTATTATTTTATTCTTTGTATCCTACAAAAACATCAGCTTGTAAATATAAAGAATCGTTTTTTCTCACAATTTTATTTTATCACATTAGATAATTAAACAAAATTACTATTTAGATCAAATCAAAATAAATATCTTTGCATCTGATTATATACCATACTATATGCTCCGATTAAGAAAGAAATCTTTTTTGACCATCTTGCTCCTGATTCTTTTAAGCACCTATGCTTATTGTATCGGAGGATTTAGTCATGCGCATATAGTAAATGGAGTAATGATTGTTCATTCACATCCATTTGATAAAGAAGATTGCCACACACATACCAAAGGACAAGTTCTGACTATTGATCAGCTATCCCATCCGGTATTACTTCCCGAAGTTACTGCTTTTACATTTAAGACTGAAGAAATCCTTATCGACGAATTTTTCTCAGACGAACGCTTATTGTTCGTACCTGAAAGCAGGACTCATATATCTTTCCTTCGCGGTCCCCCGCAAAATGCTTAAAATAGAATCCGTTATCAAATATCCCGTTTGATAAGTCATCATTATATCCGTATCATTCAGGATATAATCAATCATTTATGCTCTTTACGTCTCATATAATAAGCAGACGAAGAGTTGTCTATTTTCTAATAATATAGCATTTAACTATATGATCAAAAGAAACACATTAAGCATCCTGTTTATATTTTTTGCTGCATTATGTATGGCAGCTCCAACTAGTTTAACAATCAAAGGCCGGGTTATCGATAAACTTACCGGCGAAGGATTACCTTATTCAAATGTTTATATTGAAAATTCTACAACCGGTACAATGACTACCGACGACGGAAGTTTCACTCTTGAAATACCCACAACCAATCAATCATTAAACTTAATCGCCAAAAATCTGGGATATCGTGTTGTAAAAAGAAAAATCGGCGATTTGAAATCCGTTGAAAACATTTTGTTTGAACTCGAAGAAGACGTACTTGCCGTTGAAGAAGTTGTTGTTTCTGCAAACAGAAACGAAGTGAGCCGCAAGTTAGCTCCGACTGTCGTAAATGTACTTTCAGCAAAACAATTCGATATGGTCAATGCTTGTGACCTTTCTCAATCCTTACCGTTTAAATCAGGAGTTCGCGTTGAGAACAACTGTCAGAATTGCGGATTCCCTCAAGTAAGAATCAATGGACTTGAAGGTCCATATACCCAAATATTGATTGACAGCCGACCGGTTGTTAGTTCATTAAGCGGGGTTTACGGATTAGAGCAAATCCCAACCAATATGATTGAGCGCGTCGAAGTTCTTCGCGGCGGAGGTTCCGCTTTATATGGATCAAATGCAATCGCCGGAGTCGTGAATATCATCACAAAAGATCCGGTACAAAATTCATTTATGGTAAATACCGATATCCAAAGTACAGATAAAGGAACCATGCAAGAACTTGTCACAGCCAACGCTTCGCTGGTTGCTAAAAACAACAAAGCAGGTTTAGCTCTATTTCAGTCATACCGTAATCGCAGTCCGTATGATCGTGACGGAGATGGATTCTCAGAAGTGGGAAAACTAAGTGCGACAAACTTTGGTATCCGCGGGTTTTATCGTCCTACGCTGACAAGCCGTTTATCTCTGCAATATCATACAACAAATGAAGATCGTCGCGGAGGAAATGAATTCAAGAGACCTCCTCATGAAGCTGATATTGCCGAACAAACTACACATGTTATTAACAGTGGTGGTGTTACATATGATATCTTTTTGAAAGAGTATAAACACAAACTAAGCTTTTATACATCTCTGCAAAACATTGATCGTAACAGTTATTACGGAACAGGAAAAGATCCGAATGCCTATGGTCAGACAACAGACCTGACATGGATGGCAGGCGCTCAGTTCGTAAATAATTTTGACAAACTATTATTTGCACCTTCAACACTAACTTACGGACTCGAATATCAGTCTAACCGTCTGCATGACGAAATGCCATCTTATGATCGAGACCTAAAGCAAGACGTAAAAATTGCAGGACTGTTTTTCCAGAATGAATGGAATGCAGAGAAATTAAAAGTATTGTTAGGTGGTCGTTTGGATAAACACAACTTAATTGACAATGTGATTTTCAGCCCGCGTGTTAATCTGTTATATTCTGCTTTCGATTTCATGAGAGCACGTGCAAGTTTCTCTACCGGATACCGTGCACCGCAAGCTTACGATGAAGATCTTCACGTTGCTGCTGTAGGCGGAGAAGTTCAAATGATACAGCTTAGCAAAGGATTAAAACCAGAAAAGTCAAACAGCTACAGCGCATCATTAGACTTTAATTTTGATATCGATCCGTTGACATTTACCTTCCTTGCAGAAGGATTCTATACAGATTTGCGTGATGTATTCTATCTTCAGGCAATCGGAGAAAATGAACATGGGGTGCAGGTTCTTGAAAGAAGAAACGGTAAAGGAGCTAAAGTATATGGTATCAACTTTGACTTTGGGGTTGCTTACAGCAAATGGGCACAACTACAATTAGGTTATACTTTCCAGCGTTCGTTGTACAAACAAGCTGAGCACTGGTCAGAAGATCCGGATGTTTCTCCTACAAAAGAAATGATGAGAACACCGAAACATTATGGCTACTTTACATTAAACAGTAATCCATTTAAGAATTTCAACGGATCTCTTTCTGGCGTTTACACAGGAACAATGTTCGTACCTCACTTTGCAGGATACATTGCTAAAGACAGAATGGAGAAAACACCGGACTTCTTTGATTTGAATCTGAAATTCACTTATGATATTCCTTTAAGCAAATCAGGTCTTGTATTACAAGTCAATGCAGGTGTTTCAAACATCCTGGATAGTTTCCAGAAAGATTTGGATAAAGGAGAATTCCGTGACTCTAAATATTTCTATGGACCTACTGCTCCAAGAACCTATTTTGCCGGTCTGCGGGTTAGCATGTAATAACAATCATCTTTATAATAAAAAAGGGAACAGCTTGGCTGTTCCCTTTTTTATTATAATCATATTAAGAGCTAAAATAATATCAACTTCTCTTTAAGTAAACCCCGTTCCATCCAATCGAACAGGCATATAAACTCAATAAAACAAATGCAGAAATCAAAAACAAAATCATGCTGCTTGTCGAATAAACGACACCATCACTCATCTGTTTCAAGAAGTATCCACCAACGAATCCACTAAGAACAGACACAATACAAATATCGGGTCTGATAAGATTCTTTGAATCGAAATAATCTTTTTTGAAGAGATAAAAAAAGATGATGAAACATAACCAGCCTAAAATCTGCCAAAACATCGGAGTCACACCAGAAAGGAGCACAACATCTTTTTCAGATAAGTAAAATGCCATTGTAATAACGAATCCTACAATATAATATTTCATAGCACCATTAAAGTTATTAAGGTTGAATAAGATTGAAACTGCACAAATATATAAAATACTCACTAATCTAAAAATCATGAATCTCTAATTCTATATTTTGTAGTATCTCTTGATTCTGTTTCATGTGAAACAACAAGCATTAGAACAAAAAACAATTGACAATTAATAATTTAACATGTGTTCAAGTCCGTAAATTGTGTATTATTGCTCCTTTTTGTACCTTTGCCGTTATAAAAGATGAAATATCATCTTCTGAATAGAATAAACAGATCATTTATATAAAAAATACGATTAATGGCATTACAATGTGGTATTGTCGGTTTACCAAATGTTGGTAAATCTACTCTTTTCAATTGCTTATCAAACGCGAAAGCTCAGGCAGCTAACTTCCCATTCTGTACTATTGAGCCGAATGTAGGTGTAATTACCGTACCGGATGAACGCCTGAACAAATTGGCTGAATTTATCAAACCGCAACGAATTGTTCCGACAACTGTAGAGATTGTTGATATTGCAGGTTTAGTAAAAGGAGCAAGTAAAGGTGAAGGTTTGGGGAACAAGTTCCTTGCCAATATTCGCGAAACAGATGCGATTCTCCACGTACTTCGTTGTTTTGATGACGAAAACGTAACCCACGTAGACGGGTCAGTAAACCCGGTAAGAGATAAAGAAATTATTGATGCCGAACTTTTGTTGAAAGATCTTGAAACAGTAGATTCACGTATTGCAAAAGTTCAGAAACAAGCACAGACCGGTGGCGATAAAAATGCGAAACTGGCTTATGGCGTTCTTGTTCAAATCAAAGAAGCTTTAGAGCAAGGTAAAGCAGCCCGCACAGTTGCATTTGAGAGCAAAGACGAACAAAAATTTGCGAAAGAATTATTCCTTCTTACCAGCAAACCTGTTCTTTATGTTTGTAACGTTGACGAAGCAAGCGCAGTTTCAGGAAACAAATATGTAGAAATGGTTCGCGAAGCAACTAAAGACGAGAATGCAGACATTCTTGTTCTTGCTGTTAAGATCGAATCTGAAATTGCAGAATTCGAAACATACGAAGAACGTCAAATGTTCCTTAATGAGATCGGTTTGGAAGAATCAGGCGTTGGCCGATTAATCCGTTCTGCTTACAAACTTCTCAATCTTGACACTTACTTTACTGCAGGTGTGCAAGAAGTAAGAGCTTGGACTTTCCTTCGCGGAAGCAAGGCTCCTCAATGTGCCGGTGTAATTCACACAGATTTCGAAAAAGGTTTCATTCGTGCTGAAGTAATCAAATACGAAGACTTCATTGCTTACGGATCAGAAGCTGCTTGTAAAGAAGCAGGAAAAATGAGTGTAGAAGGTAAAGAGTATGTTGCTCAGGACGGAGACATCATGCACTTCCGTTTCAATGTATAATACAACATTATATATATAAAAGAGAGGCTGTCTGAAAAATTTCAGACAGCCTCTCTTTTTTTGTGTTTTGGTAATAATTAAAAAGTCATCAAGGAGTAAAGGTTGTTTACTTCAAATGTATATTGTGAGCTGCACATTCAGCAATCATTTCTTCACCCCAGATAGAGGACTGAACTTCACCGATATGTGCGCAACGCAAGAAATACATACATAAACGAGACTGACCGATTCCACCACCAATAGATAATGGAATTTTGTTTTCGAGTAATTTCTTGTGGAAATTCAACTCTACCCGATCCAGACAATTGCGTTTTTCCAACTGTTTCAATAAGGCATTCCGATCCACACGGATCCCCATCGATGAAATTTCAAAAGAATTTTCCAAAATCGGATTCCAAAGAATAATATCACCGTTCAGACCTTTATAACCTTCTTCATTTTCAGTTGACCAGTCATCATAATCCGGAGCTCTTCCGTCATGTGGCTGTCCGTCGCCCAGTTCATCACCGATACCTATAATAAATACGGCACCGAACTTCTTAGCAGCTTCGTATTCGCGATCTTTAGACGATAGATCCGGATACATCTGCAACAGTTCTTCACTGTGCAAATAAGTTATTTTCTCCGGAAGAATAGGTGTAATGTGAGGATATTTATCATAAACAGCTTGTTCAACCATCCGTAAAGTATCGAAAATCTCATCAACAATCTTCTTCAAAAAAGTCAAACTTCTCTCCTCTTCTACGATGGTTCTTTCCCAATCCCACTGATCAACATATAAAGAGTGAATATTATCAAGCTCCTCATCAGCACGGATGGCATTCATATCTGTATATAGACCATAACCCGGGGCAATATTATAAGAGCCCAATTTAACACGTTTCCATTTAGCCAAAGAATGAACTACCTCTGCTCTTTTATCATCTAAAAATTTCACCGGAAATGAAACCGCTCTTTCACATCCATTCAAATCATCATTTAAACCTGTTCCTGATAAAACAAAAAGCGGAGCTGTTACACGACGCAGTCTTAATTTACGAGACAATTCTGTCTGAAAGGTATCTTTTATGAATTTGATCGCATGTTCCATCATCTCCGGAACCATCTTCGGACGATATTCTTTTGGTAAAAACAAAGCCATAGTATTATTATTTAAAATGAATAAATGGTTAGATAATCATAATGTCGCAAATATAAATATTAATACTACATATTGACACAATATAAGCATTTAATTTATCACTATATTATTTTTTAATCTTTCCTTAGAGACATATAGTAAACATGATTATCTAATCTATGCTTTAATTTGATTATATTTGCCAACTGAGAATGTATAATTTAAATTTTCGAATTGAATGAAAAAAGCCACACTAACCTTATTAACAACACTAACATTAATAAGTTGTAAAGAAAAAAACCTACCAAGTTTAGGTGATCAGACACAGACAGTATTCGATAATGA
>JBOFIZ010000176.1:0-6280 GCA_051650425.1 Bacteroidales bacterium | reverse complement strand
TTCAATTCCAAAGTCTGTAGCATAGATTCTATCTATTTCTTCTTGTGTTAGAAACTCAATTTCTACTTTATCCCGGACTACTTTATATTTAGCAAAAGGATTTGCAGTAATTTTGTTATTCTCTACAGCTTCATTGCATATACGTTTTAATAGCTTTAAATGCTTTGTAGTGGTATTATTTCTCATTCCTTTTTCAGTCATTAGATAAAGATGAAAACGCTCCATAAAGTCTAAATTAAGCTCTTTAAGATATAAATCTTTTCTCTTATATCTTTCCTGAATAAATGCAGTAAGCAATTTAAAAGTAGAATCATTCATATAAATGGTAGCTTTACTTAGTCTTCCCAATTTATATAATGCTGCTTGTTTCTCATTTGATTCTTTAAAAACATCGAGTAGGGTAGAGTCTGTCATAACTTCAATCTGATTAAAGAATGCATCTTTAAGAGTTTGAGGTGTTACATCAAAACCTCTATCTCTAAGCTCAATCTCTTTTTGATAGATGTTTGCTTTTAAAGAAGTGAGATAGTTATTCAAAGTATTTACTTCTTCACTTCTCCCTTTAAAGGTTTGTTTTACCTTGTTCCATAAACTAGCTGGAACTTTTTTACCAGCTGAAAAAAATACTCGTTTACTGTTTTGAGTAATGATAACATCGAAAGGCGCATAACCTTCAGAATCTAGTCTAGTTTCAACGACTCTAAAACTAACTTTGTAGCTTGTTTTTCCCATAATTTTGTGTGCATAAAATTTGAGATAAGAAGTTGATTTTCAATATATTACAATGTTAATTATTCTAAAAATAGAGGTTTTTTATTTTGCAATACCATCATGCACACAATTTGCACACAATTTTATCTCAAAATCGTATAAAACATCCATTCCATCAAAAAACCACTTTCGTGAATTAATGAGCCATAAACCTTCAAAATATTCTCTGAACCTTCAGCCATAGACATAAAAAAAAGAGAGTGCATATTACTATACACTCTCTCTTGATTTTCTATCTAATTATGTGATAATCAGATTATTATTTTGAAGCTTCTTCGATAGCAACGGCAACAGCAACAGTAGCACCTACCATTGGGTTGTTACCCATACCTAAGAATCCCATCATCTCAACGTGAGCAGGAACTGAAGAAGAACCAGCGAATTGAGCATCACCGTGCATACGACCCATTGTGTCAGTCATACCGTAAGAAGCAGGACCAGCAGCCATGTTGTCTGGGTGAAGAGTACGACCTGTACCACCACCTGAAGCAACTGAGAAGTATTTTTTACCTAGTTCCATACATTCTTTTTTGTATGTACCAGCTACAGGGTGTTGGAAACGAGTCGGGTTAGTTGAGTTACCTGTGATAGATACGTCAACACCTTCGCTACGCATGATAGCAACACCTTCGCGTACGTCATCAGCACCGTAACATTTTACTTTAGAACGAAGACCGTTTGAGTAAGCTGTTTCTTTAACAACGTTTACTTCGCCAGTAGCGTAGTCAAACTGAGTTTGAACGTAAGTAAATCCGTTGATACGAGAGATGATCATAGCAGCATCTTTACCAAGACCGTTAAGGATAACGCGTAGAGGTTCAGTACGTACTTTGTTAGCCATCTCAGCGATTTTGATAGCACCTTCAGCAGCAGCGAAAGATTCGTGACCTGCAAGGAAAGCGAAACATTTAGTTTCTTCGCGAAGAAGCATCGCAGCTAGGTTACCGTGACCGATACCTACTTTACGATCGTCAGCTACTGATCCAGGGATACAGAAAGCTTGAAGACCAATACCGATAACTTCAGCAGCTTCAGCAGCGTTAGTTACGCCTTTTTTGATAGCGATAGCAGCACCTACAACGTAAGCCCATTTCGCGTTTTCAAAACAGATAGGTTGAGTTTCTTCACAAATTGTGTAAGGATCGATTCCTTTCTCTGTGCAGATAGCTTTCGCTTCTTCGATATCTTTGATTCCGTATTTGTTCAACTCTGCATTGATAGCGTTGATACGACGGTCATAACTTTCAAATAAAGCCATAATAATTGTTCGTCTTTAGGTTTTTTTGTTGAATATTTTAATGGATATTCGTAAACAGGATGCTTTCTGTGTAACCTTAGTTACGGAAGTTTTTGTTTACAAAAAAGATTGATATAAGAAAATTGACAACCAACACCGCTCCACACATTACGACGAACAGTCCGAGATTTTCGGGAAGGACGAAGTAGGCTATGGCTGAACCGACTACGGTGAGGCCTAGCAGAATGTAAAGCACGCGAAGGAAGATTTTCTTATTCATGACGTGGGTCGATATATTTAGCAGCTTCGTTGAAACGGCCGTAAGTGCTCTTAGCAGCTTCTAGTGCTTGATTTGCGTCAGTACCTTTTTTCACTGCATCCATAAATTTACCAAGGTGAACGAACTCGTAACCGATAGTTTCGCCGTTTTCGTCCAAAGCCATACGTGTACAGTAACCTTCAGCCATTTCAAGGTAACGAGGACCTTTAGCTAAAGTACCGAACATAGTACCAACCTGGCTACGAAGACCTTTACCTAAGTCTTCAAGACCAGCTCCGATAGGAAGACCACCTTCAGAGAAAGCTGATTGAGAACGACCGTAAGCGATTTGAAGGAACAATTCGCGCATTGCTACGTTGATTGCGTCACATACAAGGTCAGTGTTTAAAGCTTCTAGGATAGTTTTACCAGGAAGGATTTCAGCAGCCATAGCAGCAGAGTGAGTCATACCTGAACAACCTACAGTTTCGATCAAAGCTTCTTGGATAATTCCTTCTTTGATGTTAAGAGTAAGTTTACAAGTACCTTGTTGTGGAGCACACCATCCCACACCGTGAGTCAAACCTGAGATATCTACCACTTCTTTTGCTTTAACCCATTTTCCTTCTTGTGGAATCGGAGCCGGACCGTGGTTAGGACCTTTCTTCACAACACACATGTGTTCAACTTCGTGTGAATACATCATAATTCGTACTTTTAATCTATTAATGAAAATCGAATATTGTCATTTTTAAGACGCACAAAGTTAAAATTATTCTTTTACGTATGCAAAATTCTCTATTTGCATTTAGATATTTTTGTCGAATTAATTACAAATTGGTATTCTAAGGGGTTGTAAACGGGAAGGTTAAGTAAGTGTTAAAAGTAGGGTTTTAACAAAAAAAGCCCCGATACAGGGGATATATCGGGGCTTTATGTATCAATTTACTTGTACATATTTGAAGTATGGGGTCAGAAGTTCCTTTGCACGGAAGAGTTGTTCTTCGGTGTTTGAGGGTGTATCTTCTAATTTATACGGGCGTCCGAGATGCTCGTACTTGTGTTTGCCAAGTGTGTGATAAGGAAGGATTTCGAGACGTTCGATGTTATCGTAATCTTTGAAGCGCTCGCCAAGGGCAATGAGAGCTTCTTCCTGATCGCTGAGTCCGGGTACGAGTACGTAGCGCAGCCATACGGGAATGTTCTTGTCGCGCAGGTATTGGGCTGTATCGAGGACTTGTTCGTTGGTAACACCGGTAATAACCTTGTGCTGTGATGCAAAGATGTGCTTGATGTCGAGCAGTACCAGATCGGTGTACTCGAGTAGCTCTCTGACGTCGTCAGTAAGGTTGTTTCCGTTTGTATCGAGGCATGTGCGGAAACCTCTGGCTTTAAGTTCTTTGAATAGTTCTTTCAGCGCAGGAGCCTGCAGGGTAGGTTCGCCACCGCTGACAGTGATTCCTCCTTTTTTTCCAAAGAAGGCACGCTGGCTTTCGGCCATAGCAATGATGTCAGCTATGTCTGTTTCTTTGCCACCTTTCATCGGTATGGTGTCGGGATTGGCGCAGTAAAGACAGTTGAAACGACAGCCCTGGAGGAAGACGACCAGGCGTAGGCCCGGGCCGTCGTGTGTCCCCATTGACTCGTATGAGTGTACAAATAGTTTGTTGTTCATAAGTTTGTTTGAATGTTTGATTACATTCTTTCGAAGAAACTACGAGAGATTACTTCTAATTGTTGTTCGCGGCGAAGGCGTACGAAGTTAACTGCGTAACCAGACACACGAATTGTCAATTGCGGGTAGTTCTCAGGGTGTTCCATCGCGTCGCGAAGTAAATCGCGGTTAAGAACGTTCACGTTCAAGTGGTGAGCTCCTTTTGAGAAGTAACCATCCATCATCGCGATAAGGTTTTCGCATTTTTCTTCGTCTGTGTGACCAAGTGAGCGAGGAACGATTGAGAATGTGTTACTTACACCATCTTGTGCTGTTTCGTAATCGATTTTAGATACTGAAGAAAGAGAAGCGATAGCTCCTTTTTCGTCGCGTCCGTGCATTGGGTTTGCACCCGGTGCGAAGGCAACTCCTTTTTCGCGTCCGTCAGGTGTAGCACCTGTTTTCTTACCGTACATTACGTTTGAAGTAATTGTAAGGATAGAAAGTGTCGGCTCAGCGTTTTTGTATGTCGGAAGTTCAGCTAAGATATTGTTGAAATATTTAGTGATGTCAACTGCCATTTGGTCAACGCGGTCATCATCATTACCGTAGCATGGGAATTCACCGTCGATTTTGAATTCAACTGTTAAGCCTTCTTCGTTACGAACCGGTGTTACTTTAGCGTAACGGATTGCTGATAATGAGTCTGCTACGATTGAAAGACCTGCTGCACCGTATGCAAGGTTGATCTTAGGATTTGTGTCGCAAAGAGCAAGCTGTGCTTTTTCGTAGTAGTATTTGTCATGCATGAAGTGGATGATATTCATCGAGTCGTTGTAAACACGAGCTACTTCTTTCATTACATAACGGAAGTTGTTCATTACAGCTTCGTAATCAAGAACGTCACCTTCTAATTTAGGTACGTTTTTAACTACTGTTTTACCTGTGAATTCGCAACGACCTTCGTTCAATGCAAGCAATAATGCTTTTGCAAGGTTTGTACGAGCTCCGAAGAACTGGATATGTTTACCGATTTCCTGGAAAGAAACGCAACATGCGATACCGTAGTCGTCAGAACAACGTGTAGCACGCATCAAGTCGTCGTTTTCGTATTGTACAGATGATGTGTCGATAGAAACCTGAGCACAGAATTTTTTGAATCCTTCAGGAAGAGAAGGAGACCAAAGTACTGTCATGTTTGGTTCCGGAGATGGACCTAAGTTGTACAATGTTTGTAGGAAACGGAATGATGTTTTTGTAACTTTAGTACGACCATCATTCAGGTTACCACCGATTGCTTCTGTTACCCATGTCGGGTCACCTGCGAAGATTTCGTTGTAGCTATCCATACGTAAGTGGCGTACCATACGTAATTTGATAACGAACTGGTCGATAAGTTCCTGTGCGAATGATTCGTCGATATTACCTTTTTGTAAATCGTATTCGATATAGATGTCAAGGAAAGAAGATACGTTACCAAGTGACATGGCTGCACCATCTTGTTCTTTAACAGCTGCAAGGTATGCCATATAAACCCATTGTACGGCTTCTTGTGCAGTTGTAGCAGGGCGAGACAAGTCAAGACCATAGTACTCTCCTAATGTCTTCATAGCGTGTAAAGCGCGGATTTGCTCTGCTACTTCTTCGCGAAGACGGATACGATCTTCTGTCATTGGACCTACAAGTGCTTTAAGATCTGCTTTTTTAGCTTCGATCAAGCGGTCAACACCGTATAGAGCCATACGACGGTAGTCACCGATCACACGACCACGTGCGTAGTTGTCAGGAAGACCTGTAAGGAATCCTAGTGAACGGTAAAGGCGGATTTCGTCAGTATATGCATCGAAAACACCGTCATTGTGCGTTTTGCGGTAGTTGTAGAAAATATCTTTTACTTTTTCATCAACCTCTAATCCGTGTTCTGCACATGCTTTCTCAACAACTTTGATACCACCAAGTGGTTTCATAGCACGCTTAAGAAGAGCGTCTGTCTGAAGACCAACGATTGATTCGTTTTCCTGATCGATGTATCCAGCTTTGTGAGATGTGATTGTAGAAACAACATGGTTGTCGATTGAGTGAACGCCGTTGTTGCTGATTTCAAATTTAAGAGCTTCTTTACAGATCTCCCAAACTTTTTTTGTACGCTCTGTAGGGCCTACAAGAAATGAAGCGTCACCTTCGTATGGAGTGATATTTTTTTCAACAAAATCGCGAACGTCAATAGCGTCGTTCCAATTACCTTTTTTGAAATCTGGTGTAATCATATATTCTTTTCTTCTGGTTGTTATTAATTACACGACAAATGTACAACAATAAAAATCATGTTGAAAAACAGGTTTCTTACTTTATAACAAAT
>JBOFIZ010000175.1:0-12438 GCA_051650425.1 Bacteroidales bacterium | reverse complement strand
TTTACCATTCCTTTGATGGCAATTCTTGGATTGAAAAATATCATGGATGATCCGAAGGAGTTATTGAAATCCAATCGCGTAGCGACCTTTGTAGCATTGGGAACAACAGCAGGTTTATCTTTAATTTTGGCTCTAGCTCCAAATTTACTGACTAGTTTCCTGAGTCAGCAAGAGGCTGCATCATTTTTGCCTCAAGCACAGGGAAATCCTCAAGTAACGGATATTCTGTACGCACTGGAAGAGGCACGTGCATCCATTATGAGTGCTGATGCCTGGAGAAGTTTGATCGTCATTCTTTGCGGATCACTCTTTATCTACTTCTATGCAAAAGGCGTTTTGAAAGAGAAGGTGTTGATAACGCTGTTAATTGTCCTTTGTTTAGGTGATATGTGGAGTGTGAATAAACGCTATCTGAATTCGGATAACTTTGTGACTAAAAACAAAACAGTAAATCCGTTCCCGAAAACACCGGCGGACGAGGCTATTTTGGCTGATACGGATCCGAATTACCGGGTTTATAATGTAACAAGAGATCCGTTCAATGATGCTTACACTTCTTATTATCATAAATCGATTGGCGGATACCACGCAGCTAAACTTCGCAGATATCAGGATTTGATCGAGCATCAGATTTCGAAAAACAATATGCCTGTATTGAATATGCTTAATGCGAAGTATTTTATCGTACCTGGTGAAAACGGGCAGCCTCAGGCTCAGCAAAATCCTGAAGCAATGGGTAATGCCTGGTTTGTGGGTGCTATCGAATGGGTGGATAATGCAAATGAGGAAATGTCTGCTATGGATAATTTTAATCCGGGCAAGACAGCAATTGTAGATAAAAGATTTGCTTCAGCCGTTCCCGATGCATCATCGTTACAAACAGATTCATTAAATCGTATTCAACTGACTTCATTTGCACCTAATGCACTGACTTATAAAGCACAAGTAGCTAAGGGTCCTGCATTGGCTGTTTTCTCTGAAGTCTATTACGATGGATGGCGTGCTTATGTGGACGGAAAAGAAGTTCCGATTGCTCGTGTAGACTATGTATTGAGAGCGATTGAAGTTCCGCAAGGAGATCATGAGATTAAGTTTGAGTTTAAACCGACCTCCATAGCAATGACTGAAACGATTGCATACGTAAGTATAGCTATATTGGTTATCGGACTTTTATTTATTGGCTACAAACAATTTAAATAATAGAAGCATCGCCTTCGATCTTTACAAAAACTGCGCATGTTTTTAAAACGGATAAGCTTAATTGTTTTATCAGGCTGTGCTTTCATGACTTCTGTGAAAGCACAGTCTGATGCGCAGTTTACTCAATATTGGATATCTAAGAGTTACTACAATCCTGCTGCTATCGGATTGAGTAATGATTTAAACTTATCGACCCTTTTCCGCCAGCATACGGAATGTGTCGGAAGCAAACAGCGAGCATATGGTTTTAAAGCTGATATGCCCGCTTTTCTTTTAGGAACACCCCATGGTGTGGGTGTATCGGTATTTCATGAAAACATAACGTTTAACAAAAATCTAAGGGTTGATCTACAGTATGCTTATGCCGTAAGATTAGCAGCAGGGAATCTCAGACTGGGTATCCAGCCTTCTGTTATTCGCACTCAATTCGATGGGACGAAAGTGCAACTGCCTGCCGGTGAAAACCAAAATTATGAAGATCCTGATATATCTGTAATCAAAGAACGTGCATTAAATTTTGGCCTCTCACTGGGAGCTTATTATCAGAATAAAAATCTATATCTTGGACTCTCCTGGCAAAATCTTTTTCAGGCAGCCATCCGGTCGGGAGTAAACGATAATACTCAAATATCAGGGACGCTTTATCTGATGGGCGGATATACCTGTTACTTTCCCTATTCCCTTTTACAGGTTGAACCCTCCTTTCTTTTGAAAACTGATTTGAATCACTATCAGTTCAATTTGAATCTTCTATTTACCTACGACAATCGTCTTTTCGGTGGTTTGGGTTATCATCTTAATGAAACAGTAAGTCTATGTGCAGGTTTTGATTTCGGAAGAGTCCGATTGGGTTATTCCTATGGTTTTGCCTTATCTGAGATTTTCCAAATAAGAAAGGGTAGTCATGAGCTTTTCGTAAATTATCTTTTTCCCCTTAATTTTAAATCTGGAAAATTAAATCAAGTTCGTAAGAGAAGTGTTCGTTTTCTATAGTTTAGTATTGTTTATCAGACTATTTTCTTGTGTATTCATATAATATATTTGAGAAGGACTCGTTAAAGATAATAATCCGGTTTATGTTTTAGTAAAACTGTTTATTATGTGCGATATAAAGAATCAGTTGCTTTCGACTTTAGTCTTCTTACTACTTCTTTCGGCTTGTGCACCTGCTGGCGGTGATTTGAGCTACAAGGGCAGAAGTGTCTGGCGTGATGTCAAACCGTTAGGAATGGTAATGATAAAGAAGGGCTCTTGTCAGATGGGCTCAAATAATGATTCTCTAATCGGAGAAACCAATGCAGCAATGGAGATCTCTGTCGAATCCTTTTGGATGGACGAGGCGGAAGTTACGAATCACATGTATATGCAGTTTGTCAATTGGGTCAGAGATTCTGTATTTCGGGAGGAGCTTGGGGAAGAATACCTGGAGAAGGATCGTTTAGGTAATTATCGTCGCTCAATACCATGGCGAAAGAAAGATATGATGGAGCCATTAATGGAAAAATATTATCGCACAGACCCCATCAGCGGAAAGTTAATTCTCCGGGGAGATATGCTGAATTATGTGTATCGCTGGTTCGACAGGGATGCAGCGTCATTGATGGCAAATCAGATAAACCCCAAAAAACGTGTGCTGAATACAGATATAAAAGTTCCCGATAAAGTTGTTTTCTATGATAAAGATACTGTCATACTAAATGATGAAGGAGTTTATGTACAACAGACAATTCGTGTGCCTGTAATTGATGAATCAAGTTTTGTACATATGCGTATTGTAAACGTTTATCCCGATACGACCGTATGGGTCAATGACTTTCCTCATTCAAAAAATACGACTCTCTTACAAACTTATTTTTCACATCCTGCCTATAAACAACATCCGGTAGTAGGAGTAACATGGGAGCAGGCAACAGCCTACTGCAATTGGCGAACAGACTGTCTGGATAAAGGGAGTAAAATGTGGTTGGTTTATACTCCTTATAGACTACCGACAGAGGCTGAATGGGAGTTTGCGGCTAAAAGCCGGAAAAATACATCAACTAAATTTTCCTGGAATTCTAATGATTTGACAGACTCTAAATCCTGTTTCTATGCAAACTTTCAGCCAGGTCAGGGTAATTATACAGAAGATGGGAATCTGACTCCTGCCAGGGTAGGAAGTTATAAATCGAATGAAATAGGTCTTTTCGATATGTCTGGGAATGTAGCAGAATGGACTTCAACAGCTTATACTTCCGCAGGTAATATAGGTGAATCCTCTTTTAATCCTGAGAGAGAACTGAACGCATTAACAGCAGATCCTTATTATCTTAAACGTAAAGTAGTAAGAGGAGGATCTTTTAAAGATGCGACGAGTTTAATCCGTGCTGAGATACGAACCGGAGAATATCAGAATCAACCACGGGCCTTTATAGGATTTCGTTGCGTTCGCACCAAAATAGGCGATAATTAAAAGAGCTTTCTTTAAAATATATACTATATGTCAAAGCAAAGAAATAAATCCAGAACAATTGTAGATCTTCTGGCTACCAGAAAAGGACAGATATTTATGAATACCGCGTATAGTCTTGGTGCTGCAGTTGTTATTTTAGGTGCCTTATTTAAAATATTGCATTTACCGGGAGGAACAATTATATTAATGGTCGGCATGTTAACTGAGGTATTAATCTTTACATTAAGTGCTTTTGATCGTTCAGGAGAAGAACAAGTCGAGTTGAATCGGGTATTGTTTACACCTGATCAAACCGATTCTTTAACTGATAGTTTGAATCATTTAAATGATTCAGCCAAACAACTTTCAAACATGGCAGAACTGGCAGACGCTACCCGGTTGTATTTGGACAAATTAACCGAAACGACTTCTCATTTAGATCGCTTTAATCAGGCAACAAATGATTTGGCGGGTGCATCCACCTCTTTAGCTTCTTCTTATACTACCATTGCGGATACAGCTTCCCGGATGAAGAAATCTACAGGTACTTATGTTGAACAAATGGAGTTGTTGAACAAGAACATCGAAGGCTTGAGTCGCGTCTATACTGAGCAGCTACAAGGAATAACGAATCAGGTAAGGGCAATTTCACAGGTTCACGAGGACCTGAGTCGGCTGAAACATTTATTTGAAGGTTCATCGCAGGAAGCGGAAGTCTTTAAAAGAGAAACAGAGCGCATGTCAGAGCAATTGACACAGCTCAATGTTATTTACAGCCGGATGATAAATGCTTTAACAGCAACTAACGCAGGTCGTCCTCTTTAACCAACTACAATGGCAGGAAAGAAAACCAGACAAAAGATGATCAATATGATGTATCTTGTATTGACAGCTATGCTCGCCTTGAATGTATCAACAGATGTTCTGGTCGGGTTTGATTTCATGGAAGAAAGTATTGACCGGAGCATAAAATCCTCAAAGTATAAGAATCAGTCAGCATTGGCTGATATACAAAAATATGCGGCAGCTAACCCGCAAAAAGCATCGCCAACATTAGCACAAGCTGAGAGCTTTAGAATTCAGACGGCTAACCTGATTGATTATATTCAATCATTGAAAGAGAAAATTGTGGCACAAAAAGGAGGAACTCTTACTGATATTCGTCAGAAAGATGATATTGATGCAGCTTCGCAAGTGATGCTGGGTGCAGGTTTTGGTGAAGGCAGCCATTTAAGAAAGCAGATTGACTTATATCGGGAAAACGTTTTGTGCTTTATAACTGATTCATTAAAAAGGGATGCGGTTAAACAAAATCTGACGACAAAAGTAACAGGAGAGCTTAATGTTGCAGGTTTAGCCTGGGAGAACGCTTTGTTTAATAATATGCCGACGATTGCGGCAGTAACACTTTTGTCTAAAATGCAGAGTGATATTCTGGATGCCGAAACAGAGGTTCTGAATACATTGTATCGTAATATAGATCATCGTGATTTTCGGGTCAATGAGATAAATGCCTGTGTGATACCAATCTCAGATCATGTTATAAGAGGTGGGCGGTATGCAGCAAAGATTATATTGGCGGCTGAGGATTCTACAAAAAGATCAGTAATTGAAGTCAATGGTAAGCGTTTACAATCCGATGTTTATGAAATACCTGCGGCTCAGGTAGGTGAACATACATTAGCCGGACATATTGATTTAGAGAATGGGGATGGCCATGTAACCAGATTTCCGTTTTCTCAGAAATATACAGTTGTAGAGCCTTCAGCTACTGTTTCGGCTACGATGATGAATATATTCTACGCAGGTTATGAAAATCCGGTAAGCATTTCTGTTCCCGGTATTGCAAATCATAGAATTTCAGCAACCATGTCAAATGGGATAATTAGCCGGAAAGATAATGAAGAATGGATTGCCAAACCGTCAAAAGTAGGTTCAGATGCTGTAATTACAGTTTCTGCCGAAGTTAACGGAAAAGTACAGACTGTCAGTACGAATACGTTTCGCGTAAGAGCTTTACCTCTCCCAGCTCCTTATCTGAAGATTGATGCGGGCGAACGCTATTTGGGAGGCAAAATCAAACGGGAATCTTTATTGCAGACGACAGAAGTAGAAGCCGGTATATTCGATGATCTGCTCAATATCTCTTTTGCTGTATTGGGGTTTGATATACGTTTGTCAAATGGCGGTATGACCCAGTATGAGACATCTGAAGGCAACCGGTTTAGCAAAAAACAATTAGAATTAATCCGAAAGATGAGACGGGGCAGTTCTTTTAATATTTCAAATATACGGGTAAAGGGACCGGATGGAACAATTCGTCAATTACCTAATCCAATCGAAGTTTTACTCTAATCAAAAGAGCATCCTATGAGTATAAAAAAGATCTTTAATCTGATTCTCCTTTGTCTGTCGGCGGCAGGCATATATGCACAAGATTTCTATGAGCCTGAATATATTGTAAATATGGACAGTACGGTATTTAATCCATCTACCAGACAAATAAATGTCGGACGGAATCAAGCAGTTCAGCCTGTAAATCCCCGTTGGAGTAAAACGGTTTACCGGTTTGTTTCATTTAAGGATACCGCAGAGATAGCGGCAAATAGTTTTCTGGCAGAACCCCGCTCTCCGATCTTATATTACACTCAGGCGGGAGAAGCGGCTGAGAAGAGGTACTATTATAATTTTATCAGCATCATTCTCCGGCTTCTGGATGAGAAAAAGATAGGTGCTTTTTCCTTTGATACACAATCGGTCAATGAAACTTTTACACGGAATGAATACCTGACACCGGATAGTGCTCTCATGAAATTGGGATTAAACCGGACACGCCGGAAACGGGAGTTTGATCAGGCTGATCTGACTTATGCCGGATCAGGAGTGATAGGTTATATGCTCAAAGAGGTCTGGTATGTAGATGGCCATACTTCCCAATTCGGTTGTGCGATTGAAGCCTTGGCTCCTATTATTCCGGACGGAGATAATGTAAATGAGTTTACTCCCGTTTTCTGGATTACGTACAGATCTCTTCAACCCTATTTACCTTATCTTGAAATTCACTCTGATACTCCCGGTTTAACATTCGATGCCTATTTTAAGAAAAGGATGTATCAGGGATTGATCTATAAAGTACAGAATCCTCAGAATAAAATCTTGTGGAGTGATTGCGAAAAAGAGGTTGATTCTTATGCATGCAGAAAAATAAAATCAGATCAGGTACAGGCTGAAATCGATCAAATTCCCTCAATATTATGGGATACACCTTTGAAAAATAAAGAGTTAACAGGTAAGGGTAAAAGAGGATCCAATCAGAAATAGTTACTGCAGCAGCAATAAAGGTATAAGGATCAGCGGGTGAATGTTCGCTAAAAGCGGTAATAGTCAAATAATTTGACTATTACCGCTTTTTTTATTTGTATTTTTATATTTTTGCATTCCTACTCTAACGTTCTAATAATTAAAGCTATGAAGCAATTTTTTAAATTTACTTTCGCATCCTGTTTAGGATTTGCTATTGCAATGGTCATTTTATGGTTTATAATGATCTTTAGTGTTATGGGATTAGTCGCAACAATTGGATCTTCTACCGATGAAAAGAAAACAATTTCAGACAATAGTATTCTGCATTTAAATCTGAATGGAGTAGTCCAGGAAAGATCTACAGAAATGGAACTACCTCCGGTATTTGCTGATTATGCTCCGAAGGAGATCGGTCTGGATCGTGTCATGAAAGCGATTGAGAATGCAAAGAATAACCCAAAGATAAAAGGTATTTATTTAGAATCAGGAATGCTGCAATGTGGTTATGCTACCGCTCAGCAAATCCGGTCGAAGATACAGGATTTTAAGAAAAGCGGTAAGTTCGTTTATGCTTACTCAGATATGTATGCACAATCGGGTTACTTTCTGGCAACTGTGGCAGATACATTAGTCACAAATCCATCAGGAATGATTGAGTTTAAAGGATTGGCTTCTACCTCAATGTTCTTTAAAGGGGCAATGGATAAGCTAGGTATTCAGATGCAAATATTTAAAGTCGGAACTTACAAATCAGCGGTAGAGCCATTCACTGAAACAAAAATGAGTGATGCCAACCGTGAACAAATGACTATGTTATTGTCTAATTTCTGGAATGTAATTCTGGATAGTATCTCTGTTTCGCGCGGAGTACCTGCTGAGCAGTTAAACCAATATGCTTCACAAGGAATCATGTTGAAAGAGCAACAAGATTTGCTTTCCTCAAAACTTGTTGATAAACTTCAATATCGTGATCAGTTTAATACATTCTTAAAACAACAACTTGGAATTGCTTCAGATAAAAAACTGAAACTTGTATCAATTTCCGATATGGCTAAAAGCGGTGATCTGGTAGATGATTCTAAAAAATCAAAGAATACGATAGCATTGGTTTATGCCGTTGGCGAAATCGACGGAACATCAACACCGAAGGTTGATACCCGTAAATTAGCCGAAGAGATTTTCAAAATTAAAGCAGATTCTAGTGTAAAAGCTGTAGTTTTGCGTGTTAATTCTCCGGGTGGTAGCGCCTTTGGATCTGAACAGGTATGGTATGCTCTTTCAGAACTTAAGAAAGTAAAACCATTTGTTGTTTCAATGGGTGATTATGCTGCTTCAGGCGGATATTATATCTCTTGTGATGCCAACTGGATTTATGCAGAACCGACAACTTTGACAGGATCTATCGGAATCTTTGGTATGCTGCCAAATACAAAAGGACTAACTGATAAATTAGGTTTAAATTTTGATGTTGTGCAGACAAATCCAATCGCAAATTTTCCAAGTATGACTTCTCCTGTATCCACAGAAGAACGTATGTTGATGCAGAGCAATGTAGAAAGAGGCTATGAATTATTTACGCGTCGTTGTGCAGAAGGTCGTAGCATGCCGATTGATTCTATTTTGAAAATAGCAGAAGGTCGTGTATGGAGCGGCGTTAAAGCCAGAGAATTAGGTCTTGTAGATGAGCTGGGAGGTATGGATATGGCTGTAGCAAAAGCTGCTTCTCTAGCTAATCTGACAGACTATAAAATAAAAGATTATCCAAAGAAAAAAGACTTTTTCGAGCAGCTGCTTGAAGATTACGGACTTGAGGCTGCAATTCGTTTAGGATCTGTTTTCGCAGGTGATCGTTTTAAAGAATATATGATTATTAATAATATAAAGAATATGGATCCTGTTCAGGCTCGATTGCCTTTGATGCTTGACATTGAATAGGATTAGTTGTTATAATGGAGAGTACACCCAAAATAAGAAAATCTTTATTACCACTTTCGTATCTTTATGGATTCATTACGAATATCCGGAATCGGATGTTTGACTATGGAATTCTGAAATCTGAAAGCTTTAAAGTTCCGATAGTTTGTGTCGGCAATATCACCGTAGGCGGTACGGGTAAAACCCCGCACACGGAATATCTGATTAATATTTTGCAGGAAAGTGGCATGAAGGTAGCTGTTTTAAGTCGTGGATATAAACGCAAAACAAGCGGATTTCTTTTTGCAGATGAAAAGGCTACTCCCGAGCGTATCGGAGATGAACCTTATCAGATGCACCGAAAGTTTCCGAATGCGATTGTAGCTGTCGATGGAAACCGCAGAAGAGGAATAAAGAAAATATTAAGTCAATATAAAGATATAGATGTTGTCTTATTGGATGATGCTTTTCAGCACAGATGGGTACAGCCCGGTATTTCGATCCTGTTAATGGATTATCATCGGAAGATATATGAAGATAAACTTTTACCGGCAGGGTCATTGCGGGAAGATATTTCGGAGATGGAACGTGCAAACATTATCGTGATGACAAAATCTCCGCGAGATATTACTCCTATGGAAATCAGGATTATATCAAAATATCTGGAACCGCGGCCGCATCAACAACTTTTCTTTACCGATTTTCGTTATAAACAGATACAACCTCTGTTTAAGGATTTAAGTCGCTATGCAGTTATTGATCTGGATGCTGAAATACTGAAAAAATCAACCGTATTACTCGTAACAGGGATTGCATCAAATGAGAAGATGATACGTGATCTGGAAGGTTACTTCAAGGAGCTAATTCCTATGCCCTTCTCGGATCATCATCATTTTACTATTCGGGATATTAATAGTATCTTTAAACGATTTTCTGAAATTGAGAATCCCGATAAGTTTATTTTAGTTACGGAAAAAGATGCTGTTCGTTTAGCTCAGATGCCGAAAATGCCGGAAGAGTTAAAGTCAGATATGTATTATATTCCGATTGAGGTAAACTTCTTACAAGATCAAAAACAAAACTTTAACTCTAAAATAATTGACTATGTTAGAAAAAATAAACCAAACAGCCGATTATCTAAAAAAGGCTACAACTTATAGACCATTAGTAGGTATTATTCTTGGTTCTGGTTTAGGAGAGTTGGTTAATCACATCAAAGAGCAACAAGTGATTAACTACGAAGACATACCTAACTTTCCGGTTTCGACAGTTGAAGGTCATAGTGGTAAATTGATTTTCGGTTTGTTGGGCGGAAAACAAGTTGTTGCAATGCAAGGTCGTTTTCACTTTTATGAAGGTTATGACATGAAACAATGTACATTTCCGGTAAGAGTTATGAAAGCGTTAGGTATTAATACATTGTTTGCTTCAAATGCAGCAGGAGGTATGAATCCTGAATTTGTTGTAGGTGACGTAATGATTATTAATGATCATATCAATATGTTCCCTGAACATCCGCTTCGTGGCAAAAACTATAAAGAATTAGGTACTCGTTTCCCGGATATGCACGATGCTTATTGCAAAGAGCTTATTTCAACAGCTAAAGAAATAGCTGAAGAAAAAGGAATTGAATTGAAAGAAGGTGTTTACTTAGGAACGCAAGGACCAACTTTCGAAACTCCTGCTGAGTACAGAATGTTCTATCGTATGGGAGCTGATGCCGTAGGTATGAGTACTGTTCCTGAAGTTATCGTTGCTCGTCATGGCGGCATGCGTGTATTTGCTTTGTCTGTTATTACAGATATGTGGTATGATGGCAAACCGGTAGAGGTATCTCACGAAGAAGTATTGGAAGCAGCTAACAGTGCGCAGCCTAAAATGACTGCTATTATGACTGCTTTGATTGAAAAAATGTAATTTTCTTCAAGAAATAAATGATTCTGAAAGCTATGTCAGGCAGTTTTGTGTTGACATAGCTTTTTTTAAATTATATAGAAATGGAAACAAAACGTACAGATATTGCATCGTTAGGTGAATTTGGTCTGATCGATCATTTGACCAAATCATTAAAGCCGCTTAATCATTCAACAGTTCTCGGTGTGGGTGATGATGCTGCTATTCTGGATTATAAAGATAAGCAGATCGTTGTGACGACAGATCTTTTACTGGAAGGGATCCACTTTGATTTGACGTATGTGCCATTGAAGCATCTTGGTTATAAATCGGCAATTGTAAACTTCTCGGATGTTTATGCAATGAATGCCAGACCAAAGCAAATTACTGTATCCTTGGGTTTATCAAAGCGCTTTTCGGTAGAAGATATCGAAGCTCTTTATGAAGGAATTAATTTAGCTTGCTCAAAATACGGTGTTGATGTAATCGGAGGGGATACTTCAGCTTCTTATACAGGTCTGACAATAAGTATTACTTGTTTGGGTGAGGGCGATAAAGATACAATTGTTCGTCGTTCGGGTGCGAAGCCAAGTCAGTTGATTTGTGTGAGTGGAGACTTAGGTGCTGCTTATATGGGTCTTCAATTACTGGAGCGCGAAAAAACGGTATTTAAGGGAGAGTCTGAATTTAAACCGGCATTTGAAGGTAAAGAGTATTTGCTTGAAAGACAATTGAAGCCTGAAGCTCGTAAGGATATTGTGGAGCGTTTAGCTGAAAACGATATTTTGCCTACTTCTATGATAGATGTTTCAGACGGTTTATCTTCTGAGCTGATGCACTTGTGTAAAAATAGTGGTGTAGGTTGTCGGATTTATGAAGATCGTATCCCGATTGACTATCAAACAGCAGTGATGGCTGAAGAATTTAATATGAATCTCGTAACTGCGGCTTTGAATGGTGGTGAAGATTATGAGCTATTATTCACTGTGCCTATTGAGCTTCATGATCAGGTGGCAGCTATTGAAGGAGTAAGAATTATTGGTCATACGACTGAGAAAGATTTAGGTGCTGCTCTAATTACACGTGACGGTCTGGAAGTCCCTCTGAAAGCGCAAGGATGGGTAGCTCCAATTTAGTTTTATTTCTGTTTTGATTTACAGATGTTTATCGCTGAGATTCCTTTGCTGAAAGCTTTTGTGGAGAAAAAAAACGAAAAAAAACAGACGATATATTTGCAGGAATAAAACCCTTTCCATATCTTTGCAACGCAATTGAGAAAATCAACTGCAAATAAGTTTGTCTCATGGTGTAACGGTAACACAGCAGATTTTGGTTCTGTCGTTCGGGGTTCGAATCCCTGTGAGACAACTATAAAAAAGGTCATCTGATTTCAGATGACCTTTTTTGTTTTTATACCCTATTCTTCCCGACAATTCCCTAATTCTGTTGCAAAAAATAATTATGAAGAGTATCAATGGTGAAATGAATGTACCACTCTTTGAAATTTCGTGTTTTATTTGCAACATTTGCAACAACCATTGAAAGCCCTTTGTGGATTGGGGTTTCCAGCTGTTGCAAATGGTTGCAAATGGTTGTAAATCCACTTTCATTTGCAACACTATCTGTAATGCTTAATATATAGCCGTTTATCCAGTTATTGTAGATAAGATACAGTTTCTGTTTGAGAATGTAGATGG
>JBOFIZ010000174.1:0-1718 GCA_051650425.1 Bacteroidales bacterium | reverse complement strand
TATTCAGTTAATACATTCTTTACGTTTGTATGTAGAGATTTTGGATCCGGATGTGTGGTCAATGAATGATAGTCAGCAATAAAGAAATAGCAATTATTCTCTTGCTGCATCTTAATAAAGTTCTTAAGCGCACCGAAATAGTTCCCTAAATGCAGGTTTCCTGTCGAGCGAATACCGCTTACTACTGTTTCCATATATATGATTTTTTAATTTCTTTGTTCTTATCCTAAATGATAAGACAAAAGTATAACTATTACACAATAAAATAAAATTAATCGGCAGCCGAAACTATAATTCCTCCACCGATTACACGATCTCCGCAATAAAATACGGCAGATTGCCCCGGCGCAATAGAATTGACTGGTTCATCGAAGCGTACTGTTGCACAATTATTTTCTGTCAGTTCGATTGTACAACCATTTTCTTGTTTCCGATAACGGATCTTACAGGTCAAAGGCAATGTATTAATATCTTCGGGATCAATAAAGTGGACATCTTTCAGATACATCGTCTGGTGATACATATCTTCCAGTTTACTCAAAATTACGGTATTCGTTTCTGCATCAATTTCTTTCACAAAAACCGCATACTGAAAGTTGATACCTAATCCCCTTCGCTGGCCAACTGTATAAAAAGGAAAACCGGCATGTTTACCTAATATATTACCTTTTGTATCCTTAAAATATCCCGGTTTAATCAACGATGGGTCGACATGCTCTCTCAGAAAAGGACGATAATCTCCGGGACAAAAACAAACCCCTAAGCTGTCTTTTTTATCTGCTGCTTTTAAAAAGCCCTGTTTACGGGCATATTCTCTCACTTCCGATTTATGTAAATCACCCAAAGGCAATAACATCTTGGATAAAATACGCTGCCCAAGTCCCCACATAAAGAAAGACTGATCTTTCTCAGGATCTTTTCCTTGTGTGATATAATACTTTCCGTCAACCAATACTTTTTGCACGTAATGCCCGGTTGAGATATAATCAATGCCTTCTATTTCTGCAATATCACACAACAGTTTCCACTTGAGTTCATTGTTACAGATCACACAAGGGACCGGTGTTTTTCCAGACATATATTCTGAAATAAAATAGGAGAGTATTTTATCTTTAAACAAATCCCGGGCATCATATACCCGATGTTCGATACCTAGTCTGTCCGCAAGTTCCCGCGCATCTTCCAGATGACGCGTATTTTCTTCACGATCATAGAACCGAAAAGTTATTCCGATTACTTCATAACCTGATTCTTTCAATATCATCGCTGCGACCGAACTATCGGTACCTCCACTCATTCCTAGCAATACTTTCTTCATATATATCTGTTTAGCACATACAAAGCTATAAAAAAAAAGCGTGAAAACCGTTACCGATTTTCACGCACCAATGCAACTTAACTTAAAATCTATTGAACGTTGAATATTTCTTTGATTGCCTGAATGTAATTTTCTTTTGGCTGCAATCCCATAATAATCTGAGGCTGCCCGTTTACAGGACAATACAATAACGTCGGTAAGCTTCTGATTCCCATTTCACGGGATAGTTCTTTTTCTTTTTCGGTATCCACCTTATAGAAGTTGATCTTACCTTTATATTCTTCAGCTAACTCATCTAAAATTGGTGCTACTTTACGACAAGGTGCACACCAATCAGCATAAAAGTCAATAATACTAGGTTTATCACTTTCGTATTTCCACTCTTGATTTTGTTTCTTAT
>JBOFIZ010000173.1:0-2324 GCA_051650425.1 Bacteroidales bacterium | reverse complement strand
ACAAGAATGCTTATGGAGAATTGGTCGAACGGTATCAGGATACCGTTCGGCGTTTTCTCATTCATTTATGCGGAGATGCAGATTTAGCTTATGACTTAGCTCAGGAAACATTTATAAAAGCCTATATATCCATTGGAAGCTTTCAGGGATTATCCAACTTTCAAACTTGGATTCTACGTATTGCCTATAACCAGTTTTACGACCATATAAAGGTCTTAAAGAACCAGAAGCTGGAACGGTATGATCTGCTTTATGAAGGTCAGTTTACGGCTGATCCGGCTTATATAGAGGATATGCGTATGGATATAAAGAGTGCCTGTTTGCAATTAAGGGCTGATGAACGAACGGCCATTGTGTTGTTTTATCTGGAGGAGCTTCCGATTAAACAAATAGCTAAAATTATGCGTTCTCCTGAGGGAAGCGTCAAATCTCTGTTATCCAGAGGACGAACTAAACTATCTCAAATTTTAAAGCAAAGCGATTATGAAGGATAATAACCTGACCGATAAAGAACTCAAAGCTATATTTGCAAAGCAGAAACGCAGCTATGATGACCCTTTGTTCAAGCAAAAGGTTATGCAAAAGATAGGTTATTTTGGAACCAATCCACTAAATCGTATTCTTTTGACCAGTGCTTTTTTGTATTTCGCGGGACTGATCCTTCTGTTCAGTCAAGGACTACAGGAATGGGTGCGTGAATGGATTACAGAGCTTATTCCACAAATGAATACAGGGTATTTCAACTTGTATCTGATCGGTGGCTATATGCTCTTAATGCTCTTTCTGCTTGTCAAGATCATACAATTGATTTACAGTGACTCTGTCAAAAGATAAAATAAAAGCGTCAGACTACTCTTCAGATGTCTGACGCTTTTATTTTATAGATAATCTATTTCTTCTTTTTATAAAACAAATGCCCGGTTGTAAGGAATCCTATAAATGTAGCAATCGCAAATACATAGGAACTAATAGCAAATTGCATCCCTCCGCTAATTATATGTCCGCTGGTACAGCCATCTGCCATACGAGCTCCAAAGATTAATATAAAGCCACCCAGAAGTGCATAAGCTATGCGCTTAGCTTTCCCTGTTCCCTTATACTCTTCCCATAATTCCTGTGTCACATGAAATCTAAATGTCTGTGTGAATATAGCGTAAATAAACCCGGCCAGAAAAGCTCCGAACAAAAACCATAATTGCCAGTTACCTGAGGCTATCAGTGATGGATAGTAAGCATTATGTTCGATATTAAGAATCGTATCTCCGACAAACGGATAACAGCTCGATGCGCCTAATGGCCTATTTTGCCAGCCCTGATAAAATAGTATTGCATTAAGCAAAGCCAGCCCGATACCTGTTACGATCCATTTTTTACTGCTGTTTCCTTGCTTGATATCTATACTATGCAGTACAAAAGCCCCGAAAATCAGAATAAAAGAAATGATAATCATTACGAAAATATAGGCTATACTGTATTTTCCTCCCATTAAAGTAAAGAGAGTCATTTTGCCTAAATCATCACCTAAGAGTGGGAGTATATAAGGATACAAGAGCGTAAATACAACTCCTCCGATTACACCCCCTATCACGCCCAAAAGCGCATCTATGGCACCCTGACCAACAGATATGGGAAGAGTTCCCGGACAATATCCAAGAATAGACATGCCTACTCCAAAGATTAAACCGCCCAATATAGTGCCGATCATATAGAACGGCTTGACATGATATACAGCCAATCCATTCATAAATTCGGGAATAAGAAGAAGACTACCTATACCCAATACGAGCATGATCGTTTTTGCCACGGTAAGATTCCGTAGTACCGATAATCCGGCTATAGTATTGTATTTATTCAAACCGGCATAACTGATTAACAAGCCGAAAATCATTCCGATCAATATAATTACCCATTCATTATTCATACTGTTCACTAATTTAAGATCTGTGGTTATAACACTTTATCAGGTCAATATGATATGCACTTATACGTTAAAAAGGACGAGAATAAAAGAAAAGGGAGAAGTTTCCGTCGAAACTTCTCCCTTTATTATTCATCTTATGTAATCGTAAATTAATACGCATTCATTTGATCATCTACTTCTTTAGTCACCATAGCAGCAAAATCATCTACTGACATTGTACCCTGGTCACCTTCGCCTTGTTTACGCACAGATACCTGATTGTTTTCAGCTTCTTTTTCACCCACAACCAATAAGTAAGGAATTTTCTTCATCTCATTGTCACGGATTTTACGACCGATTTTCTCATTACGATCATCAACCAAAGTACGGATATCAGCCATGTTCAACTGATTTGCAATTTGAT
>JBOFIZ010000172.1:0-27213 GCA_051650425.1 Bacteroidales bacterium | reverse complement strand
AAAAAAAGAAGAGAAAAAAGAGGAGAAAGATGAAAAAGGCAAATTCTTAAGAAGAGAGTTTGCTTATACAGAATTTCAGAAAATGCTTATTCTGCCAGATAATATAGAAAAAGATAAGATAGAGGCTAAGACGGAAAATGGTGTACTAACTATAACTATTCCTAAAAAAGAATTGCCTGCACCGACAGGAAAAAAACAAATAGAAGTAAAATAAGTAAGTTTCTCGTATGTAAAACGCATAAAACAGATGTTTTTGTCTGTTTTATGCGTTTTTTGTTTTGAAACACGAATATAAATAAACTATCTAATTGTTTATTATATTATTGTTTTCGAATAGTTAGTGATTATTTATTGATATAAAACACATCAATATGATATTTTATAACAATATATTGAATCATTTTGTATTTTTCCTAATCGCTCAGAATCGCATGAAATATTTCTGCTGTACATTTGATCAGAAAGAACGCAAGGATTTGCTATTTAAGATTAAGGAAAATGACTTTATAGGTGAAAATAAAATCAAATCGTAATGAAAGAGGAGGGAGGTAAAAAAGAAAGAGACTATCCTAAAAACAGGATAGTCTCTTTTATGATAAAATAAATAAGAATTATTTATTTAATTCTTGTTCCATAGCATCGTATTCTTTAGTCATATCTAATTTATAATAGATAGAACGAAGAACAATCATGTAGCTTCTTTCAGTTGGGTTAAGCTCATGAGCTTTTTGGAAGTAAGGAATTGCTTTTTCGAACATAGGGTTCAATAAAGCTTTTTCAGCTTCGTATTTTTTATTGTCTCTGATTTGAGAAACTTCTTCATCTTTAGCAACAGCCTGGTTGTAATAAACACGACCAATATTGTTATAAGTTTCTGCATTGTTAGGATCAACTTTTTCAGCTTGTTGGAAAGCAGCTAAAGCACCTTGGATATCTTTTTGTTCTTCAAGAATAGCTCCTTTAACGTTGTAATAGTTAGCGTTGTTTGGATCTAATTTGATAGCTTCATCCAAATAAGCGATAGCTTCGTTCATTTTACCAGTTTTTAGATACATGTTGATCAAATTCTGGATAAAATAAGGCTCGCTAGGATATCTTTTAGCACCTTCTTGTAAAGTGTTAACTAACTGTGTAGTATCTTGTTGTTTCTCATATTCGAAACAAAGGAATTGAAGTAATTCGTTTCCTTTATATTCGTCATTTTTGAAACGCTCAAGAGTAGAGATCGCTAATTTAGAATCTTCAGACTGAACAGCCATCAAACAAGTATAATACTTAATATCTTTCATCAAAGTGTCTTTTGACCATTCGATGTCTTTCATCATAGGGTTGTTAGGCAACTCAGTGTAAGTGTTGAATAACTCGTAAGCTTTTTTGTAGTCTTTCTGATCGTTGAAGTATACACCACCATTGATGAAGTTAGGATAAATACCTGTTAGATCAGCAGTCATTTTCTTCACAAATTTAGGTTTCACTTTTCCTTTTTCATCAGGAAGCTGATCTAAATCATAAGCTTTCGTGTAGTAGTTGTACATGTTCAATAAAGAATTGTACATTACTGCATCATTAGCTTGTTGCTGAAGAAGCGTTTTGTTACGCTCTGCTTCGAATTGCTTAAGCTGAATATAACCTGCAACATAAAATGTTTTTGCATCTTTGTCTGTTTCAGGGTTTTGCATAGCAGCATCAATTAAATTGATAGCTTCGCCAAACTTAGGTTTCTCAGCATTTGCTTCAGATAAGGCACTGCTAACGTTCTTTTTTTGAGCAAATCCAACACTTGCTACAAGGCAAAGAGTAGCCAATAAAGACACCTTTTTCATAGAATATTAATTAGTTATGTTTTTAGAATAAAGACATTTGAGACTTTTCATCCTGATCGTTCTCATTTGAAGTTTCTTCTGTTTGTGTTATATTTTCTGTAGATGGATCTACTGGTTGATCAACATTTATGTTTTCTACCAACATTTCTTCATCTTCTTCAGTCATAACTTTACATACAGATGCAATTTCATCGTTACGTTTTTCAAGGTTAATTAATCTAACACCTTGAGTGGCACGTCCCATTACACGCACATCTGCAACTTTCAAACGAATCGTGATACCTGATTTATTGATAATCATCAAATCATTATCATCGGTTACATTTTTAATGGAAACCAGTTTACCAGTTTTATCAGTGATACTCATTGTTTTAACACCTTTACCACCACGCTTAGTGATACGGTAGTCACTTACAATGCTTCGTTTACCATAACCTTGTTCAGAAACAACCATGATTGTTTCACTGTATCCATCATTTTCTGTTATTTCAACAGATTCAATGATTTCATTTTCAGTTTCAACGATTTCAACATCTACTGTTTCCTCGATGATCTCTTCAATATCAGCTTCATTCAGATCATTATCGTTATAGATAGGTGCCGGTGCAAGACTTTCGATTGTGATCATACCGATAACTTCATCCTGAAGATCATCTAATGACATACCTCTTACTCCGGTAGCATTACGACCCATAACACGTACACCGCTTTCGTGGAAACGAATAGCGCGTCCGTTTTTGTTAGCCATAATGACTTCGTGATTACCATTTGTCAGACGAACCTGAATAACCTGGTCGTCTTCACGTAGAGTAATCGCATTTACACCATTCTGACGTGGACGAGAGTATGCTTCAAGTAATGTTTTCTTGATAACACCCTGTTTTGTACAGAACAATAAATAGTGCTTACTATTGAATTCTGGATCTTGTAAACCTTTAACACGAATGAATGCATTAACGCGGTCATCGCTTTCAATATTTAAAAGATTTTGGATCGCACGGCCTTTAGCGTTTTTAGTACCTTCCGGTATTTCATAAACTTTTAGCCAGTAACAACGACCTTTCTGTGTAAAGAATAACATCGTATTATGCATAGAAGCAGGGTAGATGTATTCAATAAAGTCTTCGTCACGTGTGCTGCCTCCTTTAGAACCTACACCACCACGATTTTGAGCGCGGAACTCTGTTAGCGGAGTACGTTTAATATATCCCATATGAGAAATCGTAATTACCATTTCATCATCTGAGTAGAAATCTTCCGGATTGAATTCTTCAGAAGAATAAACAATTTCAGATTTTCTTTCGTCACCGAATTTTGTTTTTACTTCAAGCAATTCATCTTTGATAATGTTCATACATAGAACATCGTCAGTAAGAATTCGGTTCAAATAGTCGATTAAGGCATTAATTTCTTCGAATTCCTTGCGTAACTTATCCATTTCAAGACCAGTCAACTGTCTCAGACGCATATCTACAATAGCACGAGATTGGATATCGCTTAGTTCAAAGCGTTCCATCAAGTGAGCGATAGCTTCATTTGGTGTAGATGATTCTTTAATAATGCGGATCACCTCATCAATATTATTAACAGCAATAATCAGTCCTTGAAGGATATGAGCACGTTTTTCAGCTTCACGAAGTTCGTATTTCGTACGTCTGATAACAACTTCATGACGGTGTTCAACGAAAGCCTGAATCATATCTTTCAGATTCAAAAGACGCGGGCGACCTTTGATCAAAGCGATATTATTAACGCTGAAAGACGTTTGCAACGCACTTTGTTTGAATAATGTATTCAATACAACATTTGAGTTGGCATCTTTCTTAATATCAATTACGATACGCATACCCTGACGGTCGGACTCATCATTGATATTAGAAATTCCGTCGATCTTCTTATCATTAACCATATCGGCTATATTTTTAATAAGATCGGCTTTATTTACCATATATGGAATTTCAGTCACGACAATTTTTTCACGTCCGTGATCATCCATTTCTATTTCTGCTTTAGCACGCATGATAACGCGTCCACGTCCAGTTTCGTATGCTTCCTTAACGCCGGCATATCCATAGATATAAGCGCCTGTAGGGAAGTCAGGAGCTTTGATATAACGCATCAAGCCAGGGATATCTATTTCTCTGTCTTCGATGAATGCAATCGTAGCGTCAATAACCTCAGATAGATTATGAGGAGGCATATTAGTAGCCATACCAACAGCAATCCCGGAAGCTCCGTTAACTAATAGGTTAGGAATACGTGTAGGTAAAACTACAGGTTCTTTTAGCGTATCATCAAAGTTTAGTTGGAAGTCAACTGTATCTTTATCGATATCGCGAAGCATTTCTTCTGCAATTTTACTTAAACGTGCCTCTGTATAACGCATCGCAGCAGGACTATCACCATCAACAGACCCGAAGTTACCTTGTCCGTCAACTAATGTGTAACGTAAAGACCAGTCCTGAGCCATACGTACAAGAGCCATATATACTGATGAATCACCGTGTGGGTGGTATTTACCTAAAACCTCACCGACAATTCTCGCACATTTCTTGTATGGTTTATCGGCAGTATTGCCAAGTTCATTCATCCCAAACAAAACTCTTCGGTGAACCGGTTTAAAACCGTCCCTAACATCTGGAAGAGCACGAGAAACAATAACCGACATCGAATAATCGATATAGGCTGTTTTCATCTCGTCTTCGATGTTTATTTTGATAATTCTGTCTTGATCAATCATTTATGTTTGTAATTTGAATTTTCTAAATAGAATACTATTCTATTACTTATAAAATAGTGCACTAAATTACTACTTTTAATTGAAGTACGAAATAAGATTGTTAAAAAAACGACTTTGACATACTAAATAAATAATTGCCGCAGGCGCGATACATAGAGAGATAGGGGGATATTGATGATGCGAATAGGATTTCGGGAAGAATTGAAAAATAATGATAAAGATATAGATATAAGTAATCAAAGCTAAATTAAAAGAAAAAAGGTACGACTCGATAGGAGCCGTACCTTTTTATATTATTCGATAACTAATGCATCTTTAACTTTCTCGTTAAGCAAAGCAATTTCGAATACTTCACGAATATCAGAAACGAAATGGAATGTTAATCCTTTCAGATAAATTTCGTTGATTTCCATGATGTTCTTTTTATTTTCGGTACTTAAGATAATTTCTTTAATGCCTGCTCGTTTTGCGGCAAGAATTTTCTCTTTAATACCTCCAACTGGTAATACTTTACCTCTAAGAGTAATCTCACCTGTCATGGCCAGCTCTTTCTTAACTTTACGTTGAGTAAAAGCAGAAGCAAGTGCAGTAGCCATTGTAATACCTGCCGATGGCCCATCTTTAGGGATAGCTCCTTCAGGTACGTGAATATGTATATTCCAGTTTTCGAATGCACTTTCAGGGATATTCAAGATCTGTGCATGACATTTTAGGTATTCTAATGCCAACATGGCAGATTCTTTCATTACATCTCCCAAGTTTCCTGTCAATGTCAGTTTTCCGCCTTTTCCTTTGCTCAAACTTGATTCAATAAACAGAATTTCACCACCGACTGCCGTCCAGGCAAGTCCTGTAACAACACCGGCATAATCGTTATTCTGATAGCGATCACGAGTATATTCTTCAATGCCCAAGAATTTTTCGATATCAGCCGGAGTGACTGTATAGCCTTTCAAATCACCTTTCGTCTCAGTAGCCTGTATTGCTAAGCGACGCATAATTTTGGCAATTTTCTTTTCCAATTCACGGACACCGGATTCGCGTGTATAGCTATCAACTATTTTTTCAATTACTGGCTTAGAAAATTTTGCACTGTTTTTAACCAGTCCGTGGTTTTCCATCTCTTTAGGGATAAGGTGTTTGCGAGCTATCTCAACCTTTTCTTCTAAAATATAACCACTAACATCGATTAATTCCATACGATCTAAAAGAGGACGTGGAATATCATTAATGTTATTAGCTGTAGCAATAAACATCACCTTAGAAAGGTCAACATCGATATCCAGGAAGTTATCATGGAACGTATTGTTTTGCTCAGGATCCAGCACTTCAAGTAATGCTGCAGAAGGATCGCCTTTTATGCCGCTACCCATTTTGTCAATCTCATCTAGAATGAATACTGGGTTTGAAGAGCCTGCTTTAACCAGATTTTGAACAATTCGTCCAGGCATAGCTCCAATGTAAGTACGACGATGTCCACGTATTTCAGCTTCATCATTCAGTCCACCCAATGACATACGGATGTATTTACGTTTCATAGCTGATGCGATAGACTTACCTAAAGAGGTTTTACCCACACCCGGAGGGCCATAAAGGCATAGGATAGGGGATTTCATATCACCTTTAAGTTGAAGAACAGCTAGATACTCAATAATACGCTCTTTTACTTTCTCAAGTCCGAAATGATCTTTATCTAGTATCTTCTTAGCTTGATTAGTGCTAAAGCGATCATTTGTATATTCATTCCATGGAATATTCAGTATCGTTTGCAAATAATTAACCTGTACCGAATAATCAGGAGATTGGGGATGAAGTCTTTCGAGCTTACGCAGTTCTTTAATAAATACTTCTTCAACTTCAGGTGACCATTTTTTAGATATAGCTTTAATGCGTAACTCACGAATGTCTTGTTCATTCATGCTACCGCCTAACTCCTCCTGAATATTTTTCATCTGCTGTTGCAAGAAGTATTCGCGTTGCTGCTGACTCAGATCCTCACGTGCTTTATTTTGAATACGCGCTTTGATCTCTAGCATTTGCATTTCCCGATTAAGTATTTTAATCAGGTCATAGGTACGCTCTTTCATATCGTTCAACACCAAAAGTGTTTGTTTTTCAGACACTTCTATAGGGATATTTGAACATATAAAATTGATCAGGTGAATAGGATGAGTAATATTCTTAATAGCAACAATAGCCTCCTTCGGCATCTCTTGTTGAGTGCGTATCATTTTGATAGTCATATCCTTCACTGTTGATGCAAGAGCTTCAAACTCTTGGTCATCAGAGGATGGTATAACCTCATTAAGCAGTACACCTTCTCCTATTAAATAAGGCTCATTTGTATGAATTGCATTTAACTCAAAACGTTTTTTACCTTGAAGGATTACTGTTGTTGTTTTGTCAGGAAGATCAAAGATGCGTACGACCTCAGCAATAACGCCGGTAGCATAAAGATCTTTAAAATCAGGATCTTCAAGCTCTTCATTGATTTGTGTCACAACACCAATAAGCTTCTTTTTCTTATAAGCTTCTTTGATTAAACGCAGAGATTTATCACGACCTACACTAACAGGAAGAGCAACAGTCGGAAACATAACCATATTACGCAATGCTAAAATAGGAATGTTCTTTTCATCAATCTCTATATTATCAAAATTACTATCTAATTCTATTTCAGTAAATATTGGCATAATTATATCTTGTGTATCATCAAATTCGTTCTCGTCAAATTCTAGTTCCATTGTCATAAAATTACTAGTTTATAACTTATATAGTTAATCGGAAATTATACAAGAGTTGTGCCAAAGCTGTGTATATTTGCAAAAACTTTAAACTTACTCAAAATGGCTAAAGATTATTTCGAATTCAAGCAATTTAAAGTATTTCATGGACAATGCGCTATGAAAGTAGGTACCGATGCAGTACTTCTGGGCTCCTGGGCTAAAACGACAGCAGCTGACAAATCTATACTGGATATTGGTACAGGTAGCGGTATTATCTCTTTAATGCTTGCTCAAAGAGCTCAATCTGCACATATTGACGCTATCGATATAGATGACTCGGCATATCTGCAAGCCAAAGCTAATTTCGAAAGCTCACCCTGGAGCGAAAGGCTTCAAGCATATCGGATAGATTTTACACAATATATGGATAATACACAGTTGGATCGAAAGTATGATCTAATTGTATCCAATCCACCTTATTTCACAAACGGTATTCTTGCTCCATGTAACAAGCGAAGTACAGCCAGACATATAAACTCTCTTAATTACCAACAACTATTTAAGGGTGTTGTTCATTTTCTAAATAAAAACGGTCGTTTTGCATTAATATTGCCTTATGATGCAGAAAAGGAGATTGAAACGATGGCTAATTCGTTTGATTTGTATTTAAGACGTAAGTGTTTTGTATATCCAAAACCTGATGGAGTCATTAAACGGTTGATGTGGGAATTTTCTCCGGAAGAAGGAGATATACATGAAGAGCATCTGACAATAGAGATGTCCAGACATGTATATACTCCTGAATATATAGCATTAACAAAGGACTATTATCTGAAAATGTAATTCTGATTAAACCATATCATCTCCTGCTTGAACTTGTTTTACTTTCACGGTTCTATGGAATGGCGTAAAACGAGCAATTATCATGATGATTATCGAAATTATTAAAGTCCATCCTAATAATTCTTTCATAGCTACGAGAGAGGCTTGGGGAGCAACTAAAGCATATAATTTTTTGGTTGCTACAATTAAAGCCTCATCATAGCTATTTCCGTTATTTATTGCATTATTAAAATTACTTTGAAAGATATTCATCGTATCTCCGGATGTTTGCATTATATACTCACCTAAATATTGAGTATGTTCCGTCTGTTTGCGATAGAGCATATTCGTATAAAATGATGATGCAACTACAGGCGCTAATGTTGATCTCATGCACACAATGAAAAAAGCATTGTGAACAGTATATTTTACCGGAAGGTCCTCAACTGCATATACACCGAAAGCTATAAAAATAATAATCATTCCTATTCCACGGAAAAACATAGGTAGAAATAAATATTCATAAGTGCCTGTAGGAGTAATACCCAAATAAATCAAAGCTAGATAAATATTTAAGGAAGCCATTCCCCAGAATATAAGAGTTCTGAATCGAAATATCTGAAGTTTAAACCACCAATAACATATTATCCCGCCTACTACAAAACCAGGAATAGTGAATAAATTTAAAGCATTTGATTTTACATTGTTAACCCCAATAATCGTTGTAGCATAATTGTTTATAAGTGTATTGCTTGATATTATAAACATAGCTATAAACATGAATATATAGGAGACAAGAGGTTTGCGAAACTTAAGAACACTGAGATCAATATAGGGCTGCTGTCTATTCTTTTCATGATAGAAAAACAGAAACAAAACAATAGGTACTAACACACATGCTCCAACAATGAAAGTAGATGAAAACCAATCATCTACTTTCCCATAAATGCACACATAGATGATCATTAATAAAATAAAATCCATGTATAAAAGACTTCGCCAATCAACAGACTTAAAAGGAATACGAATCACTTTTTTTTCAAAACGCATTGTAACCAAAATAAGACTTATTGAGACTAGCAACATAATTATTGCAATATAATACATATATTGCCATTGAAAATTATATGCAATTACAGAAGTTACTAATAATGACAGCTGACTAAATCCATATACAAGCGGATAAAAATAAGAGTAAAAGTTACTACGAATATTCTTTGGGCTCAAAAAAGGGCGAATAAGCACTATTAACTCAAGCATCATAAAAGCTTTGAGGAAGCCAATAAAAAAAGACGTAATAATTATAATGTAGATATTATTCGAGTTCAGACAAACTAAACTCAGAAAAAACTGAACAAATAAATCGATCAGTAAAATCGATTTAGTAGATAATATACTTCTTACTTTAGCTGCCATGGGATAGGTGGCTATCATTCCTGCAGTTGTAGCATAATATGCCATACTGATATCTTCCTTTAATACACTCAGTGACCCGGAAATATCAATACTTGAGCCAGTATATGCACCATTTAAAGTCAAGGTAGTAATCAATAAAATAATAACACTCACAAATCTACACCAATAGGGAATACCAGGTCTGAAAATATCAGGATGCATAAATATTTGATTATGATTTAATTTTAGCTTCGACAATAACCATCATACCAGCTTTAATTTGTTCTGACTCTTTTGCTGAAATATCTTCAAAATTGATTCTTACAGGAATTCTTTGTTGCACTTTCACAAAATTTCCTGCTGAATTGTCAACTGGTAGAAGAGAGTATTTAGAACCTGTCGCTTCGGAAATAGCAGTTATACGACCTTTAAAAGATTTATTTTTAATAGCATCGATCTTTACAGATACTTCTTGTCCTATATAAAGATTAGCAATTTGCGTTTCTTTATAATTAGCAGTGATCCATTTATTATCTGAGTCAATAAGATTAGTAATGGTTTGACCGGCTTGGATCAATTGACCGGTATCACAGGTACGACGTCCCGTGTAACCATTTCTGGGAGCAAGTATCGAAGTGTATGAAAGATTAAGTTCAGCCATGGCCAACTCTGCTTTCTTTTGATCAATTACAGCTTGTTGCAAAGCAATTTCTTTCCTTATCTCATCATAAAGATATTCTTTTGAAACTTTCAACATTTTCAATGATTCAGTTTTTGCCAGAGATGCTTGAATATCTGCGACACTTTGCTCATATTCCTGTTTGGATACAGCATTTTGAGCATATAGCAGTTTATATCGATGGGCTTTATCATCTAAACTTTTGCACCAAGCCTCATTCTCCATAATATTTGCCTTAGCTACAGCTATATTACTTTCTGCAGACATTAATGAAGCCTGAATACCATCTAACTTTGCAATAGCTTGGGCCAAAAGAGCTTTCGCTTCTAAGACTTTGATTTTATACTCTGATGAATCTATAGTTAGTAATGTATCACCCTTACGAACATAGCTATGTTCAACAAAATTAATGTCATTTATATATCCACTTACCCGAGCGTTAATGGGTGACATATATTGATCGATATATGCATCATTTGTTATCTCATAATTCATATATCGCCACAAGGCACTGATACCCCATATAATACCACACACAGTTAATACTAAACCAATAATATTAAGAAGAATATTACGAAGTTTTTGCTTCTTGAGAAGTGCTTTCTTGTGCAGATGATCAGATTGCATAGTGTTATTATTTGAGGTTGTTTATTATTTCATCAATTTTCTCAAGTTCTGTATATAAATAATCCACATCGGATTCATTTAATTCTAATGATAAATCTTTATAGATATTGTTCATAGCTGGATCAAAGATATCTTTTAAATCCAATCCTTTATCAGTTAGAATTAGAAGCTTATTCCGTTTATCTGAAGAGTCCTCTTTACGAATAATAAGATTTCGCTTCTCTAAATTATTCAGGACATAACTCAGACTAGATTTATCTTTCAATAAACGACGGGATAGCTCTTGCTGATTAATTCCATCTTCTTTCCAAAGTTTTACAAGGACTTGGAGCATCTCAAACGTTATATCCAGATTCATTGTGTTTAACTGGGCTTGAACCTTGGATTTAAATGAATTCTGGGTCTTTATTATTTGCATTAAAAGCAATCTTACTTTCTCTATTTCCATAGTTGTTGATGTTTAGGAATGCAAAATTAGGAACAATAGTTGAATATTCAACTATTGTTCCTAATTTTTAACTCAATCATCAATCAAAAAGAAGTCAGAATATATAAAAAAGGGGATATACTTATAAAAATCACTTCATAAGTATTCCCTTTTAATAGTAGGATTTATGATTTTCCAAAAGTAATATCTACTTGTTTGGCGATGTGCTCACGAGTACGTTCATTTTTCATATAATGGATATTATCCTGAATAATTTTATATGCACGGTCTTTTTGCTCAGGACTTCCCTTCATCGCTATATGCTTGAAACTTTGCAATAGACTAATCAAAGTCTGATCATTACATTGAGGCAGACATTCGCTAATTATATCCATATATTGATCCATATCGTTATTTATACGCGCCTGAGATAAATCAACAATCAACTTGTTGGCATACACATCAGCGATTTTAGCGCGCTTAAATATCTCAATAGCTGGGGCATAAGTAACAGTAGTAAATCCTTCTACATATTCATGAGCACCCATTATAAAAGGAAAAATAGAAGGGTAGGCAGCACGAAGGACCAATTTATCGAAGTTAGCTTCTCCCATCAATTTCTTATAATGATCCAGATTAGTAACTATATAGTGAATACGAGGATCTTCGAGGTTCCCGATATTTACAGATAATGCATCCCAACATTCTTTTGACTTCTTCTGATTATCATCTAAGGAGTTCCAAACTTCAATAGCTACGTTATAAGCTTTCTCATATTTACCGTTATTGGATAGATATTCCAGATATTTTGAGATAAATTCAGGAGAATAATTTCCTTGTTTGTATTCTTCATCTAATTTAGAACTCCAATTCTCCGATTGCATACCAGTTATCACTTTCTGCACAAAATCATCTGGATTACCACCTCCAACAATTCTATAAACTTCTTTGCCATTTCCATCTAGCAACAAAAAAGTAGGGTAGGCTTTGACATCGAATTTTTTAGCTAATTCAGGTCCTTCACCCTTTTCCATATCAATTTTTATATTGACAAACTTAGAATTAAAGAAATCAGCAACCCGGTCAAGGGTAAAAACATCACTTGCCATCCTTTTGCAAGGGCCGCACCATGAAGTGTAACAATCAAGAAAGACTAGTTTTCCTTGATTATTAGCTATCTCTACAACTTCAGCTAATGGCTTATCTTCAAATTTAACTGATCGATTTTGTGCATTGGCTGACAAAAGGCACAGTGATAAGCTAGCAATAAGAATCTGTTTTTTCATTGAGTTTATTATATGGTTAAATATTGATCTAAATGATCATTTAATCTCTGCGAATATCTACTTATCTGCAAATAAAGTATAATTTTATCAATAGTAAACACGAATAATGTATTTTTTACCCGAAAAACAACGGATCAGCGAATAATTACTGTTATTTGTAATCATCTATAGTATAATTAATTTATTAAGATGTCAATCAATTCCAGTATAATTCAGTCTTACTGAGACTCAAAAACTATGAACGTATTTTATCAAATCAATATACGCACTTCTCAATCACCAAATACGTATATAAACATCGCCATATACGTATTTTATAAGCACCAAATACGTATATAATTTGAAGCATTTTCATGTAGACACTAAAACTCAAGCTACACAACTATCTATCATCTCCTTGCAAACAAAGGCGTCTATGGTACTGAATACCTACTTTGTATCACTGAAAGTTATATCGATAATATTCGTTTTCCCTTAGCTGCCAGTCATATTGAACCGCTGATTCAAAAAAAACTTTTTGAGCTATAAACATAAAAAAGCTGTATTATATATCTTACAAAATATATAATACAGCCTTGTTATAAGTGTAAAAATAAATATTAGAAGTAATATCCCAGATTCACATAGAAGTCTACACGCTTGACATGATTCGAATAACTCAATTGAGCACTAAGAGGACCGACAGGCGAATCATAGCTATATTTAAAGCCTAAAGACCATGTGTTGCGTCCACTGTCAAAAGAACCCAAATCTTTGGCATCATGTCCATAATATCCGTATGCAAAAACATATTGATTTTTCATAAACTCATAACGAAGATCTAATTTCGCCATCAGCAATGTATTATTAAAAACCTGTACACCTCTGACACCCGGAAAGGCGATTTGTTGTGGAAGATAACGGGCATTCATCTCTCCTCCAACATAGTTTTGATAAATTGCCGGAATATCATCGCCAAGAAGCATACGTCCCATTACTCCGGGGATTGCATAAAATCTTTTAGAGATTTCGATAGGTAACTCATAATTCAAGCTCAATGCTATTTGTGGACCATTATCCTGATATTGATAGAAATTATCTGTATATATCTCTGCTTTTGCTATACCTTTAGTACCTTTTTTAGGAAAATACTCATTATCATAAGAATTTATTCCTATCTCCGCAAAGTAATTAAAGAATGACTCATTATTAATAGGAACCGGATTATTATCTGTATTATATAAATTGCTAGACTTATTATAATGCTCCCATCTGATACCAAAATTAAATAAAAAAGCTTCTAGCCACATTCCATATCTGATATCAGCACTTTGCCATAAAAATGAAATATCATCACGCTTATGTCTACCTGAATAAAGTAAAAAATCATGATAACCTATATTGTAGGAAATACCTAAAGAGCTTTTATAGTTAGGTCTCCATTCACCTTTTAAATTCAAATAAGGGTTTGTACTTAATTTCCCGGTACCTGAAAGACGCCATCCCGAAAGAAAGTTTTGATATAAAGTTGTGTTTAATAATAACGAAGCCATCTCTTCGGTATCAAAACGCAATCCTAAATTTAAATGATTCAAAGGTTGCTCTTTCAAGTTGAAAACTAAATCGTAAGGCTCATTAAGCTTTCCATCTAAAGTATAAGTACAAGTCGAAAAAATAGCCATACCATCAAACATAGCTATCGCTTCATCGATTTGATCTATCGTGATATAAGAGTTTTCTTTGAGATTGATTTTACGACGAAGGAAGTCTTCAGTATTATGAGAAACACCTGAAATGCTTATATCTTTAACAAATAGTTTTTCATTTTTATGAATATGTGCTGATTCAGGGACTGTTTCGTATTCAATATGAGTAGTATCACCATATATTTCTTTTTTTAGCTTTAATATATCATCCCAATGCGAGCGGGCTATAGCCAGCCCTCTGTTATACATTGTATCCATAGATGCTGCATTGAAATCCATTGCTGTATAACCTTTAAGGTCAGGATTTAAATATAGATCCAGTCCTTTAAGATTTTCATCATACATAGCTTTACCGGTCATATCAGTTAATGTGTTAATCAGGCCGCCTATAGACATTAAATCTTTATACGGCGTTTTACCGGTTGATAAGTCAATCCCGATTAAGATATCTGGTTTAAACGTTTTAACTACATCTGTTGGGAAGTTATTTAATACACCACCATCGACTAAGACCATACTGTCTTGCTGTACAGGTATAAATACTCCCGGAATAGACATACTGGAGCGCATATTAAGAGGAAGTGATCCATGATCTAATACAACAGAATTTTCTGCTGCAAGATTAGTCGCAACACATTTAAAGGGAAGAGGAAGACTATCGAAAGTACTCATATTATGATAACCGACTGTCAATCCGGAAAATAAATTCAATATATTCTGCCCATTAATAATCCCTGCGGGAATATCTAATTTTTTACTGCTTTTAAATGGAATACTAATTACATATCTGCCATCAATATCTCTTGCTCGCAATGATTTTCTCGCTTCAGGTGTAGTATTGCTTAATAGAACTTTCCAGTCAAGAACTTGCACTAAACTATCGAGATCATGTGCATTATATCCAATCGAATAAAGACCTCCTATGATTGCACCAATACTTGTGCCGGCAATATAATCAACTGGGATTTCTGCTTCTTCCAAAACCTTTAAAACACCTATATGTGCAGCGCCTTTAGCTCCGCCACCTCCCAGGATTAATCCGACGGTTTTTCTTTCTTTCGCTGAAGCAAAAAGAGTCAAGAGTATAAAAAAGATTGTTATTAACTTTCGCATGTCTATTGTGTCTTAATAAATATAGTATGAAAATTTACTTGTAAAACAAGAATCTGTTGTTTAGGTTCAAGATTATATTTGAATATTTGCAATCAGAAGGCCAATAAAGTAATTCGCCTCGTTATATATTTCTTGATGCAAAGATATCAAAACTTTGAATAGTCTTTATTTTATAAATTAAGAAATGAGATAGGGATCTATAGAATACAATACGCTGACTATATAAAAGAATAAATGAATGTATTATAAATCCCAAGAAAACCTCCAAAATAAGATCTTCTTAGAAAGGTATTTTCTTAAGATGAAATAATTTAGGTTATATATAATATTACAACCCTTTATATTATACTTTTGTTTAAATGACAGGCAGAAAATTTAAAATAAAGTATTTACTTTATACGTCCTAAAGTATTTGTGCTTTAAAAAGTAATTGATCATAAAAAGAGAGGTGTTTATGATCAATTAAATACGAATATAAAATCGATCACTTGATATTTACGAAAGATTATTCAATAAGATGTAAAGGATCTGTATTGATTTTATACTATATTTTTAGAGTAATACTTAAATATAATAGCAATTATAATTCAAAAGTTTAATATTCAAAACTATCTGTTATGGGATATATTGTCGTGAATTTAATTATGTTTGTAGTGCTTATAAGCATCCTGATTGTTATGCAAAAGCGCTATATTAAATTTTCTAAGCGAGTATTTCTAGCTTTAGGCTTAGGTATAGCAGGAGGAGCAATTCTCCAATTAGTCTATAAATCAAATCCGGAAATATTAAAAGGTACTTTAGAGTGGATTGATATCGTAGGACAAGGTTATGTCAGACTTTTACAAATGATTGTTATGCCTTTGGTCATGATATCCATTATGTCTGCTATAATTAATCTGAAAGAAGGAGGTAAGGATCTGGGGAAAATGACAACTCTTGTCATCGGGGTTTTGGTTTCAACAGCGATGATTGCAGCAATCGTAGGTGTATTTACCGCAAATATATTTCATTTGAATGCTGAAGGGTTAGTGATGGGTACAAGCGAAACTGCAAGAGCTGGTTATCTGGAGTCCAAATTGACTGATTTGAATCAAACATCATTCGCATCACGTTTAATTAATCTCATTCCAACCAATCCATTTATGGATATGACCGGAAGCCGGGATACATCAACAATTGGGGTTGTTATATTTTCTGCATTTTTGAGTGTCGCAGCCTTGGGTATTGCAAAAAAGAAGCCTCAGTCATTTGCATTTTTTAAAGATCTGATTAATTCATTGCATGATGTGATAATGCGCTTGGTTACATTGATCTTAAGGTTAACTCCTTATGGTGTTTTAGCTTTAATGATAAACGTAGTTGCTACAAGTAACCTTAATGACATATTAAGTTTGGGGCAATTTATCATAGCTTCTTATGTTGCATTAATAGCGATGTTTATTATTCATTTGATAATTATCGGAGGTTTCAAGCTGAACCCGTTAGTATATTTAAAAAAGGTGATACCGGTTCTGACGTTTGCTTTTACATCCAGAAGTAGCGCGGGAACAATTCCGTTAAATATCGAAACTCAAGTCGATAAACTAGGTGTAGAGGAAGGTACAGCTAATATCGCAGCTTCGTTGGGGGCTTCGATCGGACAGAATGGTTGTGCAGCAATATATCCGGCAATGCTTGCAGTCATGATTGCACCTACTGTAGGAATCTCACCATTTGATATTGAATTTATTATAAAACTGGTAGTAATTATAGCTATAAGCTCCTTTGGTGTCGCAGGTGTAGGAGGTGGAGCAACATTTGCTGCATTGATAGTTTTATCATCTATGAATCTACCTGTGGCTCTGGTAGGATTACTAATATCTATTGAGCCGCTTATTGATATGGGCAGAACATTATTAAACGTAAATGGAGCTATGACTACGGGAGTGGTAACATCAAAAATAATGGGAACTTTAGATAAAAGGATATACTATAATTCCGATGCAGAGAAAAACAGTTCTGATGAATTGTAGTTAATTAAAAGGTTATATAACGTAGATTGAATAATCTCGGTTATATAACCTTTTTTGATTCAACGGTAAATAATCGGAATAATCTGTAGAAAGCCTTTGCATACTAAGATAATTAATAAAAAAAAAGATAATGCTAAATGAAATATATATCTTTGAAGTTCGAAAATTATAAAAATCAATCATATGGCAAATTCGAATTTAACTCCCGAAAAATATATTATAAAACGTGCTCGCACGCTTCCTGTTCATGAAGTATTGGTTAATGATGATTGGGAAACTCTAGGCTATGCAACTGTGATAATCGCACGTGAACATAAAAGCGGAAATATAACTCTGGGAGTGTATTTTCTAGACTTGTATTTACTAGGAATAACAAACACAAGTGTCTTTTTTAATATTACGGCCGATTCTTATAAGGAACTTAAACAGAGATTCTCTAATATCAATCTGGTACCTGCTGATTACGTAGTAATGCACAATTTGATTTTAGGTATCGAAGAATATGCAAATGATTATGGTTTTCAACCACATTCTGAATATCGTATATCAAAATATATCCTGGAGGAAGATACGGACGAGATTCCTTTAATGGAATTTGAATTTGGAAAAAATGGTAAACCATTTCTGGCTGTTGAAACTTTCGCTGAATTAAAAAAACTGTTACCGATACTTCAGAAACATGCCGGAAATGATTTTGATTATATAGTAAAAGAGTCTCCTGATAAAAATGTAAGCCATTATGATTTGAAAAATCTACATAATGATCTTTCATTAAGCAATGCATTATTATATAATTTATTTGATAGAGAAAACAGATCTGGTTTTTCTAATGAGTTTTTAGCTGAAGTGTCTGAATTTGATAAAGAAACGCTTTGTGAAGATATACATAAAATAACATTGTATGAGGTTGCACGTGCTAAAAGTGCAATGAATTCAGGGGATAGTTTATGGGTATCAGCTTGTAGTGCATATACATTACTACATGTGCTCATGCTAATTGAATATTTAGAGCTAAGATCTAATGTGAAGGATATGCTCTATATACTCTCTCAGGATTTTGAGTTTCAGGACTATTATTTCGGTGATATAGAATCATATATCTATATTGGGAATATTGTTATGGCATCTGAAAAGAATATGAATGACTTAGCTGTATTTATGAAACAAGATGTGAATAATAACTGGGCTAAGACAGCAATTGTAATTGGTTTGAATATCGCATATGCAAAACATCCTGAGAAAAGGGCTGTGATTTTAGAGTGGTGTAAGTATTTATTAAATTATTACATTGTGTATTCTAAAGAAGATCCGAAACGCTATGCTTCAGAAATCAACGCAGTATTTGCATTGCTAATTGAAATAAAAGGAGTGGAGCTAATCGATCTGATCACGGAGATTTATGAAAAAGAACTTGTTTATATTGAACTGGCCGGTGAAATGGCTGAACTTATTAATGATATAAACAATCCTGAAGAGACATATTTGCCGAAAGAATTTGAGAAGTTTGGCTATGAGGCTAAATATAATCATATCGGAATAAATTAATAGAAATAAAATAGAAGCTATATCGCAAATTTATTGAGATATAGCTTCTATTAAGTAGAATATAAAAAAACGCAATTATGAAAATAGCGATTTTTGGAAATACCTATGCAGAACAAGAAAGAGAAGCTTATATTGACCTTCTCAATATCATGAATGAATACAATTGCTGTATTTCGATAGAACAAGATTATTATCAATTCTTACAAGAGATCCAGGGGATAGACTTGTCGGAAATTGAGGTTATCTCGAAAAATGGAGATGTAAATGCAGATTATATTTTCAGTATTGGAGGCGATGGTACACTCTTACGTGTAGTAGAGAGAACCGCAGAATATAATATTCCGATACTGGGTATAAACGTAGGACGATTGGGATTTCTTGCCGATTGCCCGATTGATGAAATCCGTGATATGATGGAGGCTATTCAGTCAAACAATATTGAAATTGATGAACGGAGCCTGATTCATCTGACTTCAACTTCTGAGTTTGACTCAAATCCGTATGCTTTGAATGAAATAGCTATCCTGAAACAGGATAATTCATCAATGATAACGATCCATTGCTGGATTGATGGAGAATATGTAAATGCTTATCAAGCCGATGGCCTGATTATAGCAACGCCTACAGGGTCGACTGCGTATTCTATGAGTGTAGGAGGGCCAATCATGATACCGGACTCAAATAGCCTGATTATAGCGCCTGTAGCGTCTCATAGCCTAAGTGTCAGACCGCTGGTGATATCTTCGGATAGCAAAATCGTTTTGAAAATGCAGGGGAGATGTCGCCATTATCTTGCTGCTATAGACGGCCGATCGGAGGTTTTTGATCTGACAACAGAACTCATGATCAAGAAATCAAGAAGAAAAGCTTTATTACTAAAAAAGAAAGGCTATTCATTCTATAATACCCTACGAAATAAATTAATGTGGGGTGCAGATATAAGAGTTACGCCTCCTCAGGGCTATCATTTATAGCTGCTTCTTTTACTTTTTGAAATAAATTTGATGCAAACACAAAGTCATTCAAGACTTTGTTGTTTGTAGTCAAGATCTTATCTTTATTTCCTACCCAGTCAACTTCACCTTGATTGATAAATGTAATATTATCACCAATACCCATAACAGAGTTCATATCATGTGTGTTAATAACAGTTGTTATATTATACTCTGATGTAATATCATGAATTAGTTCATCTATCAAAATAGACGTTTGAGGATCTAATCCTGAGTTTGGTTCATCGCAAAAAAGATATTTCGGATTTAATGCTATAGCACGAGCAATAGCTACTCGCTTTTGCATGCCTCCACTAATCTCTGAGGGATAACGCTCTGTTGCATGTAATAAGTTTACACGTTCCAGACAGAACATAGCCCGCTTATATATTTCAGCTTTGGAAAAATCCGTAAACATCTGGAGAGGGAAGGATACATTCTCCAAAACAGTCATTGAATCAAAAAGCGCTGAGCCCTGGAATAACATTCCGATCTCTGTGCGAATATGCTTCAACTCTTTATTCTTCATCGAAACAATGTCACGGTCATTATAATAGATATGACCTGAATCTGGCTTATGAAGACCTACCAGACATTTCAGCAGAACAGTCTTACCTGAGCCACTCTTTCCAATAATTAAATTTGTCTTTCCTGCTTCAAAGGTCGTGTTTATACCTTTTAATATGACATTTCCATCAAAGGACTTTATAAGATTTTCAACAACAATCATTGTAATAATAATTTAGTAAGAACAACATCCATGAGTAATATGTAAATACTACTCACAACAACAGATTTTGTACTCGCTTTACCTACATCAAGCGCACCACCCTTGGCATAATATCCATGGTAGGAGGCAATCGTACTAATTAAAAAGGCAAAAATTACGGATTTGATAATTGAATACCATACATAAAACTCCTTGAAATAACTCTGAATACCATATTCCCATTGACTGAGTGGAACTAAATCGGTAAATATAGCTATACAATATCCGCCCATGATGCCAAAAAACATGCTGAAAATAACCAAAACTGGTGTAAACATCATAAGTCCGACAACTTTTGGTAGAATCAAATAATTAGCAGAATTAACCCCCATAATATTAAGAGCATCAATCTGTTCCGTAATTCGCATAGTTCCTATTTCAGAAGCGATATTGGATCCAACTTTACCTGCTAAAATTATACACATAATAGTAGAGGAGAATTCGAGAAGGAGTGTATCCCTGGTCGTAAGCCCCAAAATATATTTAGGCATAATAGGATTGGTGAGGTTTAATTGGATCTGAATAGCCATTACAGCACCTATAAAAATAGAAATGATCCACACTATACCCAACGAATCAACACCGAGCTTGTAAATCTCTTTGATAAGCTGTTTAAAGAAAATCTTCCACTTATCCGGAATCGTAAATACTTGTAACAGTAAGACGATATACTGACCTAATAAAAAGAAAGGTCGACTATATAATTGTAATAATTTATCCATTTGTAAAATTGTAATATATGAGTATAACTCAAGGCTCCGCTGCAAAGTTAAAGCAAAATATTTTGATGCAACAAAAATAATATAGAAATCTATAAAACTTTATCCGCGTTACATTTGTAACAATACTGTTTTGTACATATGTAACCTTACTAACGCCGCAATCTGATTACATATGTAACATATGGGTTATTATTATATAAAATCATCAGACTCACTAACAGTATCGTTAAATACAAAGCTTAGTTATCTATTGTCCAGTATGTTATGAATGTATATCTCTACTTGTTGTATAGATTATTATACACTTAAGATCTGACTGATATGGAAGGATGAGGCTAATCGTGCTAAAAGTATTACATATATTCTATTATAATACTTATTACTAGCATATTAGGATATAATATATAAACATATTATTTAGATGTACCTGAAATCCTCGTAAAATAACACTAACACATGCTATTTTCAATAATATATAGCGTTATATGCTTATATTCACATTAGCTATTGTTTACAATTGCAATGTTTAATTTGTAACGGACATAGTTACAAATGTAATTTACAATTACTGTTTACAAATGTGTTATGTAATTTACAATTGTCTAATAAATTATTTTTGTAAACAGGCTTGTAAATTCCAAAAAAACGATACATTTGTAACCAAAATCAACCAGTTATTTATTTATATTGACATGAAAGAAAGGATAGAAACACTAATAGAAAAGGAGAGTCTTAATCTTGCCCGATTTGCTGATCTTGTTGGCTTAAATCGCTCTGCTTTATCACACATATTATCAGGCCGCAATAAACCCAGCCTTGATGTAGTTACTAAGATTCTTCAGACATTCCCTCGTATTAATTCTGATTGGTTGCTCTTTGGAAAGGGTGAGATTTATCTAGATTCTGTAGATACAGGAACAGCACAATCGCTTTTTTCTGAAGTTAACCAGATAAGCCATGAGCCTATAGCAAGCAAAGCACAGTCAACACCTTCTGCATCTTTATTTTCATCTCCTGTTCTGCCATCACCAGGAATTGTTTCTTCAGAACGGAAGATTGCTAAAATCATGATATTTTACTCTGATAATACATTCGAAACAATTACACCTGCAGAGAAAGCAACTAATTTCTGATGTAAGCAATGTGCTTCAATATTGTTTCAGAACTATATTCTAGCTATATTTGCAGCGTTAATATATTATTCTTATGATAAAGAAAAACGTACTTGATATGATAGTTATTGATAATCAAGTGTTATCAAATAACTATTTCCTTCTTAAGCTAACTCCGGCCGATTCTTCACAAGAGCTACCCTATGCAGAAGCCGGGCAATTTGTTGAAATTCGAGTTGATAAATCCCCAACGACCTTTTTAAGAAGGCCTATTTCTATAAATTTCATAGATTTTGAAAATAATGAACTATGGCTTCTTATTCAGAAAGTAGGAGATGGTACCAAAGCTTTATCTCAATTGAAAGTAAGTGATAGTTTGAATATAATTTATCCATTAGGAAATTCGTTTGGACTACCTGATATCCAAACATCTAAACTGGTTCTTATTGGTGGTGGAGTTGGAGTAGCTCCGATGCTTTATTTAGGTAAGGTTTTATTTGAAAAAGGCTTCACACCTGATTTCTTATTAGGATTCCGCTCATCTGATGATATTGTGTTACTTGAAGAGTTCAGAAAGTATGGTAACGTTCATATTACGACAGAAGATGGCTCTTATGGAGAAAAAGGCTATGTAACTAATCATACTGTTCTTCAACAGCCTATTCAAAAGATTTTCACATGTGGCCCAAAACCAATGATGATGGCTGTAGCTAAGTTTGCTAAGCCTAATTCTATTGAATGTGAGGTTTCACTTGAGAATACTATGGCTTGTGGTTTTGGTGTTTGTCTTTGCTGTGTTGAAAAAACAACTGAAGGACATGTGTGTGTATGTAGTGATGGTCCAATTTTTAATATTGATAAACTGACATGGCAGATTTAAGAGTCGAAATAAATAAATTAAAGCTAAACAATCCGGTTTTAACTGCATCAGGTACTTTTGGTTATGGCCATGAGTTTTCAGATTATATTGACTTGAATCGTTTAGGTGGTTACTTAGTTAAAGGTACAACCTTGCATCATAGAGAAGGAAATCCTTATCCTCGTATGGCTGAAACGCCTTCAGGAATGCTTAATGCGGTTGGACTTCAAAATAAAGGAGTTGATTATTTTATTGATAATATCTATCCAATTTGTTCGCAATATACTTCAAAGGCCATTGTTAATGTATCAGGATCTTGTATTGATGATTATGTTGCATGTTCAGAAAAAATTGCAGGATTGGATAATATTGAAGCGATTGAATTAAATATTTCATGTCCTAATGTGAAACAAGGAGGTATGGCATTTGGTACATGTGGCAGAAGTGCAGAAGAAGTTGTTGCTGCTGTACGCAAAGTTTATCCGAAAACTCTTATCGTTAAACTTTCTCCTAATGTAACTGATATTACTGAGATTGCAAGAGCAGCTGAAGCAGCTGGAGCCGATTCAGTTTCTTTGATTAATACATTATTAGGAATGGCCGTAAATGCCGAAACTCGCAAACCGATCTTATCTACTGTTACAGGTGGACTTTCAGGTGCTGCCGTTAAACCAGTAGCTTTAAGAATGGTTTGGCAAACATATAAGGCTGTAAAAATTCCTGTTATAGGATTAGGTGGTATTATGAATGCTACTGATGCTATAGAATTTATTTTAGCAGGTGCTACAGCTATTCAAATTGGTACAGCAAATTTTATTGACCCGCAGATAACCGTTAAAGTAGTTGACGGAATTAATGAATACCTTGACAGACAAGGTTGCAAATCTGTCAATGAAATTATTGGCGGGCTAATTTTATAAATAAATTGAAATGAAAAAGCATTTAACACATCCGATTTTCGCAAAAATTTCAGAGGCTGCAGATGAGCTTCATGTTGATTGCTATGTCATTGGAGGGTTTGTCAGAGATATTTTTTTGAATAGATCTTCCAAAGATATCGATGTTGTGGTGATCGGGAGTGGTATTGCAGTCGCGGAGGCTTTACACAAAGAATTAGGTAAAAAGTCATATTTGTCTGTGTTTAAGAATTTTGGCACAGCACAGGTTAAGTATAAAGATATCGAGGTGGAGTTTGTAGGCGCACGTAAAGAATCTTATCAACGTGATTCAAGAAAACCTATCGTTGAAAATGGAACACTCGAAGATGATCAGAATCGTAGAGATTTCACCATTAACGCAATGGCAATTTGTCTAAATAAGACTCGTTTTGGAGAATTAGTGGATCCATTTGAAGGGTTGATTGATCTTGAAAATAAAATTATTCGTACACCTTTAGATCCTGATATCACTTTCAGTGATGATCCTTTGCGAATGATGCGTGCAATTCGTTTTGCTACGCAACTGAATTTTGAGATTAATGATGATACTTTCAATGCCTTACATCGTAATCGTGAACGAATAAGTATTATTTCGAAGGAGCGAATTATTGATGAGTTAAATAAGATTATGCTATCTGCGAAACCTTCTATTGGATTTAAATTACTCGAAAAATGCGGGCTTTTAAAGCTTATTTTTCCAGAATTGCAAAATATGAAAGGGGTAGATATCGTTGAAGGTCGGGCTCATAAAGATAATTTTTATCATACACTCACGGTTCTTGATAATTTAGCACAAGTAAGTGATGATTTATGGTTACGCTGGGCAGCATTATTACATGATATAGCGAAACCTATTACGAAAAAATGGGATGAAAAAATGGGATGGACATTCCATAATCATAATTTCGTTGGTGAAAGAATGATTCCTCATATTTTCCGTCGAATGAAACTTCCTTTGAATGATAAAATGAAGTTTGTTCAAAAAATGGTAAGTCTGCATATGCGTCCGATTGTTTTAGCTGAAGAAGAAGTTACAGATTCAGCTATCCGTCGCTTATTATTTGATGCTGGTGATGATATTGATAAATTAATGTCATTATGTGAAGCTGATATAACATCAAAAAACAAAGAAAAGGTCGTCAAGTACTTACAGAATTTTCAGCTAGTGCGAGATAAGTTATTGGAGATAGAGGAAAAGGACCGTGTCCGCAATTTTCAACCACCTATTTCCGGTGATGAAATTATGGAAATGTTTGGACTTACTCCTTCGCGTGAAGTTGGTGTTCTGAAAGCTGCTTTGAAAGACGCTATTTTAGATGGTATAATAACCAATAATAAAGAGGAAGCCCTAGAACTCTTACTGAATAAAGCATCTGAACTAGGACTCAAAATTAAACAATAACAACTTAGATTATGGCTCTATATCCGAATTTAATTCTGGAAGCTCTCAAAAAAGTTCGTTACCCAGGCACTGGGAAAAACTTAATTGAAGCTGAAATGATCGAAGATGACATGCGTATTGATGGTCAAAAAGTGACCTTTTCAATAATTTTTGAGAAACCAAATGATCCTTTTATCAAGTCTGTTGTCAAGGCTGCGGAAACAGCTATTTTGACTTATGTAGGAGAGGAAGTTGAAATTAAAGGTAATATCTCTATTAAGACTAAACAATTAGCTCGTCCTGAACCTGATAAGCTCTTATCACAGGTGAAAAATGTTATTGCTATCTCTTCTGGTAAAGGTGGAGTAGGTAAATCAACTGTATCTGCAAATCTTGCTGTTGCTCTAGCTAAATTAGGATATAAAGTAGGATTATTGGATGCGGATATATTTGGGCCTTCTGTACCTAAAATGTTCAATACTGAAGATGCAAGACCGTTACTAGAACGTATTGATGGCCGTGATTTGATTATTCCAGAAGAAAAATATGGTGTTAAACTACTTTCTATAGGTTACTTTGTTAAAAAAGAAGATGCTGTCGTTTGGAGAGGTGGTATGGCTAGTAATGCATTAAAGCAACTTATAGCTGATGCTCATTGGGGTGAATTAGATTTCTTTTTGTTAGATATGCCTCCAGGAACTAGTGATATTCATTTAACTTTAATTCAAACATTAGCTGTTACGGGTGCTGTAGTTGTAAGTACTCCTCAGCAAGTAGCCTTAGCTGATGCTATTAAAGGTATAAACATGTTTACCAATGATAAGGTTAATATTCCAATTCTTGGTCTAGTGGAAAATATGGCATGGTTTACACCAGCAGAATTACCAAATAATAAATATTATCTTTTTGGTAAAGATGGGTGCAAACATTTGGCTGAGGATTTGAATATTCCTTTGTTAGGTCAAATTCCTATTGTTCAAAGCATTTGTGATGGTGGCGATTCTGGAAAACCTGTTGCTCTTGATGAAAACTCAATCACTGGGCAATCATTTATTCAACTAGCCCAAAAATTAGTTGATCGTATTTCTGAGCGGAATTCTCATTTATCTCCAACTAAACGTGTTATTACTAAATAAACCCAATTCGGAAACAGTGAATTAAAGCGCTGTTTCCGAATATTTATATATTAGTGTAATCCGCCACATGGCTAAAACTACCATAACCAAATTCAACCTGAGTAGGAAGATTCTTAAACACATTTGTTATGAAGAACTCTTCTTTTGAACTAGAGCTAATACTACATAATAACTTTTCGCCTGTTTGCGATTTATCATAAAATACATATGGTATTCCATATGCTGACAGCCCCCCCGAATTTCCACAAACAACAGCTTTAGCAACACAACGAACACGCGAAACGAGCACATTGTGCCGAGCTGCAAACGCTTCTATAACATCTCTTCTTTTTACCATTGAATCCACATGTAATAATAATTCACCTGCATACGTGTTTGCGCTCCTGCAGCATGAATATAACTGTTAATACTCTTTGTAAACATT
>JBOFIZ010000171.1:0-1818 GCA_051650425.1 Bacteroidales bacterium | reverse complement strand
TTTTATACAACTAATTTAAAGTGCTAATTTTGTTACTAAGCAAAAATAATAATTCATTTGACATGAAAAATCTTGTAATATCTGCAAATATAAAAGTTTACGACTTCACTGAGTTAGGAGAAGTAGAAAAAAAATTAGTCGAATTGGCTCAGGAAGCAACAAAAAGGGCTTATGCTCCTTATTCGAAGTTTCAGGTTGGCGCGGCTGTCCTTCTTGAAAATGGAGAAATCCTTACCGGGACCAACCAGGAGAATGCAGCATATCCTTCGGGACTATGTGCAGAACGTACAACTTTGTTTTACGCAAATTCGCAATATCCGGATGTTGCATGCGAGATTTTAGCAATTGCAGCATTTACAGATGGCGATTTCTTAAGTGAAGTGTTAGCACCATGCGGAGCTTGTCGTCAGGTTATTCTGGAGTCTGAAGAAAGAGGAGGCAAGCCTATGCGCATTTTGCTTACGAGTAAAGATACAGTATATGAAGTTGAAAGTATCAGAGATCTACTTCCTTTGTGCTTTGAGAAATCAAGTTTAGGGAATAAATAAAAAAAAGGAATGATCAATTTATTTGATCATTCCTTTTTTTATTGAGTCAATGAATATTAGTATTCAAATTTGCCGAATTCACTTTTAATGGTTAACTCATTCTTTTCGCTAGCCTCAACACGACCAACAATTTGTGCTTCGATACCAAATGATTTAGCAATCCCGATAACGGTTTCTGCATGTTCAGGTGATATATACACTTCCATGCGATGTCCCATATTGAAAACTTTATACATTTCTTTCCAATCTGTACCAGATTGTTCTTGTATCATTTTAAATAATGGAGGAACAGGGAAAAGATTATCTTTAATTACACGTACGTTTTTCACGAAATGCATAACTTTTGTCTGTGCACCACCTGAGCAGTGAACCATTCCATGAATTTTAGGACGTAATTCTTCAAGTAAAACTTTAATGACAGGAGCGTAAGTTCGCGTTGGGGAAAGGACTAATTTGCCGGCATCAATACCGAGCTCATCAATTTTATCAGTAAGCTTCATATTGCCGGAGTATACTAGATCTTCCGGAACGTTTGTGTCGTAAGTTTCAGGGTATTTTTCTGCTATGTATTTAGCGAATACATCATGTCTGGCAGAAGTAAGGCCGTTACTGCCCATACCTCCATTGTAATCCCTTTCATATGTTGCCTGACCATAAGAAGCCATCCCAACAATTACATCACCAGCCTGGATTTTGTCATTTGAAATGACATCGGATCTTTTCATACGGCATGTAACAGTACTGTCAACTATGATTGTGCGCACCAGGTCACCAACATCAGCTGTTTCACCTCCCGTAGCATAAGCATTAACCCCCATGCTTCTGAGTTCTTCCAGTAATTCATCTGTTCCGTTTATAATGGCTGAAATTACTTCGCCCGGAATGAGATGTTTGTTACGTCCGATAGTTGAAGAGACAAGAATATTATCAACAGCACCTACACATAATAAGTCATCAATATTCATGATCAATGCATCTTGTGCGATACCTTTCCACACAGCTATATCGCCGGTTTCTTTCCAATAAGCATAAGCTAATGAAGATTTTGTACCGGCTCCGTCTGCATGCATAATATTACAATACTCAGGATCACCACCCAAAATATCAGGGATGATTTTGCAGAAAGCTTGTGGGAATATACCTTTATCAATGTTTTTTATTGCGTTGTGCACATCTTCTTTCGAAGCAGAAACGCCGCGTAGATTATAACGTTGATCGCTCATGTATAAATAAAAGTGTTTGGTTGGTAAAACTGGTACAAAGGTAAATA
>JBOFIZ010000170.1:0-2907 GCA_051650425.1 Bacteroidales bacterium | reverse complement strand
ATATATTGCCCATTCTCAATATTGCTAACACTATACGAATAATAATCTAAAAGAGGTTCAGGCTCAAGCAGAACTATCTGGTTGTAGAACACATAAGCCAGAATTTCTTTTTCCGGTAAAAGAGAACCACATAGAAAATCAGGTGATTCAACAAGATCTTCGTTCGTAACCTTTAAATTACTTTTAAGAACGTCAGTCTTTCGGGTAGAAACATGCAAACTATCCAGATTATTTTCTCCGGTCCACTCCACATATTCTGTATCATTATTATAGCAAGCAACCTTATATGTTCCTGCATCAATCCGAATCAACTGTCCATCAGGAGAAACATTATTAAACGTGTAAATCAGCTGATTTTGCATGTTGTAAAACAGGACCGTCATACCTTCGGGTATATTCGTAACTTTATCCCAATTAAATTGGATCTTTATTACAGACTCTTTTTCACATTCCGGACAAATCTCTTTATTATGACAAGATGACAAACCCAAAAACACAAGAAAAACAATAAGCATCTTACCTATCATATCTTTATTCATTTCCTACCTCCTTTCTTATGATTTCGGGAATTACTTATAAACCAAACCAAACTCATTTCTGCTTTTATTGGGCCAAAATAACTTAGGTTTCTTCTATCAAGCATACAGTATTTTGCATCTTGAGGTATATATTTATAATAAGTTCCTCCTAAATAACCTATCCCTATCGCAAAGTCAAGAGATAAATTATGTGCTATTTTTACAGCATAACCATAGGATACACCTATACCAAAATATAAATCATTCATATAACCCGTATGTCCCCATTCGAAATCATACATCCCTGACATCATAAACAACCCTGTATGATGCCCGCGAAGTGGGTGTTCCTGTGCTATTCTGCCATGCCATTTTCGAGCTTCGATTTCTCCACCATAAGTTCTCCAATAACGATGCCGGCTATCATTATTCCACCATGCATAATTCCAACTTGCATTTAAAGACCATTGTTGTGGAAATAATATTTCAACTCCTATATTAGGAACCATTGCTCCATCGTACATTAGATTCGTTTTAAACGCAATTCCTTCAATTTTTTTTTCGCAACTCATACGCTGAATATTCTGAGCCTGAGCTGAATTAAGAATACACGAAAAAATTATAATTAAAAAGAACTGTCGTACTAACTCAATTCTTTTCCGTTTTAATTTATATCCCATAATCATTGTTTTTTATTCCACAATAGAACATACACTTAAAGCACTTGCTCCTGGTTGAGCCTGATAATATATGGTAGGTGAATTATTAGGCCCAAACAATAAATTGACATAGGTTTTATAACCTTGAGGATTTGTTATATCCCAATTGTAATTTTGATTACTCCAATAATAACCTGCAACTTCTTGTCCAGATACAGCCCCCAATATTGCTCCATTTAAAGGACCTCGCCCACCCGTTATTGCTAAAAATAACGAATAGTCATTATTATTTTTTGGTTTAAATTTAAAGCCTGCAATAGGAGTCTGAACAAAGACAGATTCCATATCAACAAATGCGAAAACCTGATTAAGATCTTGAACCCTATAACCAATAGGAGACGGATCATATATTGTTTTTATATTAGATTGAGTTTCACTGTTAAGATTACCCCATAAGGTCAATATATTTTCTTGATTCCAATTACTTGGATAAGTAGTCGAATTATAAAATATATTTGGATTTAAAATACCGTTATTTATAAAAACGGGAATACCTGATGTTCCTATTTGAAACGGTATATTTCCAAAACAAATTTTTGAATTTGCGGTAAGTCCATTACATGCTGTCATAGGATCCTTTCTGCCCCATTGATAATAGGATACATTTTCTCCATATGAAATAGTTGATGCTTGCTGACTTATATCTATTTCCTTAACTATATTGCTTTCATTTTGTGTAAAACGGATCTTTATAGTCCGATCTATATAGTTATATGTCGCAGCTGAGCATCTACCGACTCCAAAAGGCATTAAATCAGGGTTCCCGTTACCTATCACTTGATTGTTGGTATTCAATATCCAATCTGTCACCCATATTTGCCAACTCCACATAATCTGATTTCCATTTTTTATCGCTATCACTCCATTACCCTGTCGGATTGTTTCCGGGCCCACATAAAACTCTATGTATTGTTTATCCTGCGATAATCTGACCTTAGATAGTAAATCCGGAGCATCAGTCCATAAAAGCTGAGGCTGCGCATTAGTCATATCCAATGATAGTTGAGTTTGATTGGTTATTAAACTACCATCGTACTTTTTAAAGCCTTTTTGAAAACATACAGAATTATTAATTGCCGGAGGAAAAGGACTTTTGCTTATAGCATTACCCATCACCCAACATGGAAACTTATACCAACCCGGGGCATTTACCACATAAGTATTGGCTGTCGTATACGTACTTCCTACTAATGACAAGTCTTTTATATTTGCATATTTTATTGAGTCTGTTTGTTTAAGAATATTATCTATCTCGGATATAGTTATATAAGGTGCTACTGTAATTGAAAAATTCTTCTTTACATTATTATTATTAAGTGTATCCAGATTGAAAGAGTTGTTCCAATATACATTATTTGGATTAGTTGATATAATTTCTGCTTTCCAGTCTAATTTTTTCACTAATCCGTTTTGAGTTGTGTAATAACTTTGAATATTCATTGAAATATTGCCTCCTATATAATCAACTGGATTATTTGTAGTTGATATATCAAATGTATACGTACCTTCTTTCAAAGAATAAATATATTTTTCACCTGCTTTCCAAAGAGTCGTCCCTGCATTTTTAAGTGGTATTATTTTAGGGTCGATACCTTTAAATTTAACCACTATTGCAGCATCATTCCCTAAACTCTGTGGAATCATCATTAAATATCCATTCGCTGCCATAA
>JBOFIZ010000169.1:0-1051 GCA_051650425.1 Bacteroidales bacterium | reverse complement strand
GATCTGCTTTCAGGTATTTCAACATCAGAATATGTCCTTTTTCATTCGATGAATGAGAAAAAATTGTATTCTTCAATATACCCGGCTGCATTTCATACGCACTGATAAAAGCAGATGTCGCTATAAATCCGTCGGCCAGGATCAGCATATTAAGTTTCCATGCTTCAAGAATGGCTCCGCACATCATTGCAATTTCCAATCCGCCAAAAGTAGCTAAGACTTCTAAAGGAGCCTTCGGATCGTATTTACTTGCTACCTTACTTAAGATATTAAGTTTATGCTCCACGCCTTTTTCATCCAATCCTGCTCCCCGACCCACACATTCACTCAACGGATAGCCTGAAAACTTATGTAACAATAAAGAAGCAGCTGATGTATTACCGATCCCCATTTCGCCGAATCCGATAATATTACATCCTTCTTCAAACTCTTTACGCACCATTTCTCTACCTACAGACATCGCTTTCAGACAAGTATCGACACTCATTGCCGGTTGAAGCAACATATTTGCTGTACCTCGCTGAATTTTCCGATGAACGATTGGCAAATCTTCTGCGAAATCATAATCGACTCCGCCGTCTATTACCTTCAATTCTATACCGTGCTGACGCGAAAACACATTAATTCCCGCACCTCCATTCACAAAATTCATTACCATTTGATGTGTAATTTCCTTCGGGCAGGGGCTAACACCCTCATCGGTTATTCCGTGATCAGCTGCAAACACTAAAATCGCAGGCTTATGAAGCTTCGGTGTCAATGTTTGTTGCACACTGGCTATCTGAAATGCTATTTTCTCTAATTTTCCCAGAGAACCCAAAGGCTTTGTTCTGGTATTAATTTTATGCCATATCGCTTTATCCATCGTTATTCGTATTTATTATTTCAATTGTAGGGGCAATCCCGAAATCATCGCATAAACCCGATCAGCTTTCTTTGCTATATACTGGTTCATCCAACCTTGCAAATCGGTAAAGTGACGTGACATTTCATCCGGTGCATGCAAACACATTCCGATCTCGTTACTTACGACTATCAGTGTAAAATCCTG
>JBOFIZ010000168.1:0-4301 GCA_051650425.1 Bacteroidales bacterium | reverse complement strand
CTTCTTTATCTTCTGCCTATTCTTTCGGGAGCTATGGCTGACCGGTATGGCTATCGCAAAATGCTTATGTTTGCATTTATCGTGATGTCGGCAGGATACTTCCTGACAAGTATGTCAACCACCTACACAACGGTATTTGCCAGTCTGATGCTTATGGTTTTAGGAGCAGGGGTATTCAAACCTATTATATCGGGTACTATCGCACGGGAAACGAATGAGCATAACTCAACTCTTGGGTTCGGTGTTTTTTACTGGTCTATCAATTTAGGTGCATTTATCTTCCCGTTGATTTTCGTTCCTTACCTGAAAAGTATTTCATGGAGCTATATTTTTGTTATGGCGGGTGTGTTCACCGGTTCATTGCTTCTGTTAAACATTTTCATGTATAAAGAACCTCAGAGACCGAAAAGTACAAAAACACTGGGACAGGTCTTCAAAGAGGCTGCTCTGGTGCTGAAAGATATTCGTTTCATGTCGATGATCGTAATCTACAGTGGATTCTGGATTCTTTATTTCCAGATGTTCGATACGGTTCTATGGTATTTAAAAGACTATGTGAACGTAGAACCTGTGAATCATTTTGTCAATTCGGTTCTTTCTCATTTCGTGAGTAATCCTGACTGGAAGTTCGATTCTGAACACGTTACCGTAATTAATGCATTCGCTATTATTGCTCTTCAGTTGTTCATTTCAAATATTGTTAAGAACACGAAAGCTCTTCCGACTATGATCGTCGGACTTCTGATTGCTACAGCCGGAATGGCTTGTTTAGCTATATCCGAAAGCATCTGGATCTTTATGGCAGGTATTTTCATTTTCTCTATCGGAGAAATGATTGCTCACCCGAAATTTATATCCTACGTCGGACTTATCGCACCGGCCGATAAAAAAGCTCTTTACCTGGGTTATTCTTTCCTTTACGGAGTTATCGGTAGTGGCGTAGGTGGTATCTTAGGATCTCAACTATATGTTCATTATGTCGATAAACTGAATCAGCCTAAAACGCTTTGGTTAATCTTCTCTTTAATCGGAGTTTCTACCATCATCGGTTTGGCTCTTTACAATAAGTTTGTCACGCCTAAGAAACAAGCATAAAAGCAAAAAGACCGACTCAGTCTGAAAACTGAGCCGGTCTTTTTTTTCCACTATATATAGTAAAACTATTATTTTACTGGAATTTTATCAATACGTGCCTGGTGACGACCTCCTTCGAACTCTGTCGATAAGAATACGTCAACCATTGCTGCTGCTTTCTCGAAGTCGATATAACGACCCGGAAGAGTCAATACATTCGCATTGTTATGTTCACGCGCTAATTTAGCTAATTCAACATCCCAACACAAAGCAGCACGAATTTGCTGATGTTTGTTTAATGTCATATTAATACCATTACCGCTACCGCAAACAGCAATACCCGGATAACATTCACCCTTTTCAATAGCTTCAGCCATTTTGTGAGCGAAGTCAGCATAGTCACAGCTATCTGTTGAGTATGTACCAAAATCTTCACAAGTATATCCTTTTGCTTCCAGATATCCTTTAATGAATTCTTTTGTTTCAAATCCGGCATGGTCAGCACAAAGACCTATTTTTTTAATCTCCATAATCTGAATTATTTGCCTAAAAGTGTTACTACCTGGTTATATACATTCTCAGCATTGAATCCGAACTTCTCATCCAATACAGTGAAAGGAGCAGAATATCCGAAATGATCCAATCCGAATACAACACCGTTTTTACCAACCAAACGATACATCGATGTCGGCAAACCTGCAGTTAATCCGAATACCGGAAGATTTGAAGGAATAACCTCTTCCTGATAAGCTTTTGGCTGATTGAAGAACAAACCTTCAGAAGGAGCCGAAACGATTTGTACACGGATTCCTTTGCGTTCTTTCAATAAAGCTGAACCAGCTACCAAAGTTGCAACCTCAGAACCGTTCGCTACTAAAACAACCTCAGGAGCTTCGTCTTTACAAACAATGTAAGCACCCATTTCAGCTTTTAAAGCTTCCTGATAACGGTTGCCCGATTCTGCAGGAATTGATTTTACATTCTGACGAGAGAAGATAAGAACTGTCGGAGAGTTCAGATTTTCCATAGCCATTTTCCATGCAACTGTTGTTTCATCAACATCTGCCGGACGAAGAACCAAAGTACTGTTTTTGCCACTGTGGTTTTTCAATTGTTCCAACAAACGAATTTGAGCTTCCTGCTCAATCGGCTGGTGAGTTGGTCCGTCTTCACCTACACGGAATGCATCGTGCGTAAAGATATATTTAACAGGCAATTCCATCAAAGCAGACATACGAATAGCCGGTTTCATATAATCAGAGAATACGAAGAATGTACCACAAGCACATTTCACACCTCCATGAAGCGCAATACCATTCATAATTGCAGCCATCGTAAGCTCACAAACACCTGCATGTAAGAATGCACCTGAGAAATCCTGGTGTTTAAATGCTGTACGGTGTTTCAAGAAACCGTCTGTCTTATCTGAGTTAGCCAAATCCGCAGAAGCAACGATCATATTTTCTACTTTCGCGCTGTATTCAGTTAATACAGTTGCCGAAGCAGTACGTGTTGCCTGATCTGCTTTTTGTGCAATTGCAGCATAATCAATTTCAGGAGCATCACCCGAGAAGAACACTTCTAGTTTTTGAGCCAATTCAGGATTTTCATTTGCCCATTTAGCTTGTTCTTCTTGTTTTTGTTGAGCCAAAGCAATCAAGGCTTCTCTACGTTTTTCGTAGATATCAGCTGTTTCAGTAAAGATTGCAAACGGATCTTCCGGATTACCACCTAAGTTTTTAACTGTATCAGCAAATGAAACACCTGCAGCAGTCAATGGTTGACCGTGTGTAGAACATTGACGTTCGAAATTTGAACCGTCAGCTTTCACACAACCTTTACCCATAATTGTTTTACCGATAATTAAAGTCGGACGTTTTGCTTCAGCACGAGCCAAAGTCAATGCTTCACGAATAGCAACAGCATCATTACCGTCGATTTCGATAACATTCCAACCCCATGCACGGTATTTCATACCTGTATCTTCTTTCGTTACAGCATCTGTATCAGTTGATAACTGAATATCGTTACTATCGAAGAACATAATCAGGTTATTTAATCCAAGGAAACCGGCCAAACGACCTGCACCTTGTGAAATTTCTTCCTGGATTCCTCCGTCAGAAATAAAAGCATACGTTTTATGTGCCATCCACTCGCCAAAACGAGCTACAAGGAAACGCTCAGCAATTGCTGCACCTACAGCCATCGCGTGACCCTGACCCAGAGGTCCTGATGTATTTTCGACACCACGCATCACATCAACTTCCGGGTGACCCGGTGTAGGGCTGCCCCATTGACGGAAGCTCTTCAATTCATCGATTGAATATTTACCAGTCAAAGCCAATGTTGAATAAAGCATTGGTGACATGTGACCCGGATCTAAGAAAAATCTGTCACGATTAATCCATTTCGGATTCAACGGATCGTAATTCAGGAATTCAGAATAAAGAACATTAATAAAATCAGCACCTCCCATTGCGCCACCTGGGTGACCGGAGTTAGCTTTTTCTACCATGGCAGCCGATAAGATACGAATATTATCAGCAGCTCTGTTCAATGATGCAACGTTATTCATTAGTCTATTACTTTAAATATGTATGAGATTTGATTACAAAAATACGATAAAAATAAGTGGCGTTCAGCTGATTTTGCAATTTATAAGAGAGTTTGTCCTTCATTCGTACTCTCTCCCTGCTTGCTTAAAAAGCGACAAATCACTTCTCTTTCAGCTTACTGGCTGAATTATCCTGTTCTATACTACAATACACGGGTACAGGTTTCTTCTTTTTTGATTTTAAAGAAGTTTTCAATTGTTCCGCTTCCAAATCAGCACGTGATTTACTGCTTGTCACTAAATACACCCCATAAAAGATGACTATAGCAGTCAGCAGTTTATCCCAGCTAAAATGATCTTGTCCTAAAGAGACACCAACAAAAGTAGCGACCAGAGGTTGCAGATAGTTATACATTCCGACGGTAGTAGGTCTGATACGCTTTAAACCTATTGGTATTAACAAATAAGTCAGAAAAGTGGCACAGAACAATACAAAAAAAACGCGTAAATACACATCTGCCGGAGCTGTTGCAGTCCATATTCTTGCTGCCAGTAAATCCTTATAAGTAAAAGGTATAATACAAACAGCCGCAAAAAGAAACATCCATTTCATCAACGTGACAGGTGAATATCGTCCCGAAATATTGCGGGTCATAACCAGATAGGTTGCATA
>JBOFIZ010000167.1:0-1095 GCA_051650425.1 Bacteroidales bacterium | reverse complement strand
TCAAAATACAAATAATTAACCTGTTATACTTATGAGAAAGTCTTCTTTGATTTTACTTCTACTAATACTATGTTGTTTGATTCGCGTTAATGCGGCATCAAATGAACGGATTGTAAAGAACCCGCGTTACGAGGTGCGGACAACTCCTGCATTAACGATTGAGTCTGTCAGTTTGAGTGATGAAGCCACCGTACTAAAGCTTCGTGCTGAATATATACCGAAATGGTGGATATTAATATCTCCCGAAACCTATCTGGTGGCAGACGGAGTAGAATATAAATTAATATCTACAGAAGGAATTAATAGTGGTGAAAAGTTCTTTATGCCGGAATCCGGAAAACATAACTTTACAGCTACCTTTCCACCGCTCCCTACTTCAGTGAAGTCATTTGATTATATAGCGAAAGTCGCGAATGGCTGGAAAATATTAGGTGTGGATCTGACAAATTCGACCCCACAATATCCGATCCCCGAGGAGTTGTCAGGAAACTGGAATTTGATGGATGGATCAGGCATGTGGAAGTTGGGTCTGTATAAGAATATGGCCATTTACGAGAACAGGATATGGGATTATGCTCCGGTTCAAACTAAAAATACAATTACACTTGTCAGTCGCGATGATTCGAAAGAGGTTTTAAAGCTTCACTATAAGAAAGGAAAAGATGGGATTGTCTCTTTTGGTCCGAATCCTAAAAATATGATTGCATTATCACAAGAGCAAATCTTTAATAATGACTACACAATCCCTGAAGAGTTAGCAAAGGACTGGGATCCGAATAAATTTATTCGCGGAGGTGAGGTTGTGGTTCAGGGATATTTAGGTTCCTACTCTCCCAAATTGAATTTTTCAAAAGCTCAGCTCTCATTCAGTAATACCTTTAAAAGCGAAAGTGATGAGAGTCTGATTAATATAGCGCCGGATGGAAGCTTTACAGGAAAGATTGAGATCGATTATCCGTCACAAATCGGATTGGGACTGAATAACAGATTCGTAGAGTTTTTAGCAGAACCCGGTGATACAGTTACCTTATATTATGATCTGGAAGATCTGAATACACCCCGAAGCGAATATCGGTTTGTTTATCCGGAGACTCG
>JBOFIZ010000166.1:0-6665 GCA_051650425.1 Bacteroidales bacterium | reverse complement strand
TTGACAGCGTTAGCGCAATTATCAAGGTTCAGATTGTGAAGGCTGACTATCAAGAGAAAGTAGAGAAATCTTTGCGCAATTTCCGTCAAAAAGCAAATATCCCTGGATTCCGTAAAGGAATGGCTCCAATGGGTATGATCAAAAAAATGTACGGAAAAGCTGTAGAAGGCGAAGAAGTAAACAAATTGGTTACTGATGCTCTTTTCGGATATATTCGCGAGAACAAACTAAATATCTTGGGAGAACCACTTCCAAACACAACTGAGCAAAAAGAAATCGACTTCGAAAACGACGAAGATTTTGAATTCTGTTTTGATCTTGCTTTCGCTCCAGAAATCAAAATTGAATTGTCTAAAGAAGACAAAGTTGATTTTTACAACATCGAAGTTTCTGACGAATTAGTTGGAAAACAAATCGAAATGTATGCTCAGCGTTTAGGTCAACCAACTCAATTCGAAGTTGTTGAAGATCGTGATATGGTTAAAGGTAATCTTACAGAAGTTGACGAAAACGGTAACGTAGTTGAAGGCGGTCTTACTGCTGAAGGTTCTGTTATCATGCCATCTTACTTCCGTGATGAGAAAGCTAAAGCTGACTTCTTAGGAGCTAAAATTGGAGACAAAATCGTTTTCAATCCACAAACAGCAACTGAAGGAAATGAGTATGAATTGACTCACATCCTTAAAATTGAGAAATCAGAAGTGAAAAACTTTACTGCAAACGTAGAGTTCGTAATTACTGAAATCACTCGTCAGGTACCTCACGCTATCGATCAGGAATTATTTGATGCAGTTTACGGTGCAGGAACTTGTTCTAACGAAGAAGAATTCCGTGCTAAAACTCGTGAAGTTCTTGTAGAGCAATTGAAACCTGAAGCTGATTTCAAATTCTGGATTGATGCTCGTGAAGTAATCATGAATAAAGTAGGTGAATTGAAATTCGCTGATTCAATCCTTAAACGTTGGTTGCTTGCAACAGGTGAAGCTAAAACTGAAGAATCAGTAGAAGCTGAATACCCATCAATGGTTAAAGAATTGTCATGGCACCTTGTAAAAGAAGCTATTGCTAAAGCTAACGATGTTAAAATCGAAGAAGCTGACTTGAACGCAGCAGCTGAAGCTCAGGTGAAAATGCAATTCGCTCAATATGGTATGCCGGAAGTTCCTGCAGATATGTTGAAAGACTATGTTGCTCACATGTTGAAAGATGAGAAGAGCCGTCGTTCTTTAATTGACCGTGCTGTTGAAGAAAAAGTTCGTGAAACAGTTAAAGGTTTGGTTTCTTTGAACGAAATCAACATTTCATTGGAAGATTTCCAAAAAATGTTTGAAGCTGCTCAAGCTTAATTTTGAGTTGACTCACAATTAAAATATAAAAGCTGTCCGTTTATCGGGCAGCTTTTTTTGTTATATTTGAAACGCCGATCTCAAGATTGGAACTAACTAAACAATTAAAGTATGAAGAAAGCATTGAATCTGTTCGTAGGTGTATGTCTGCTTGTTCTGGCTTTTGCCTGTGGCTCAGCCAAAGACGTACAAACCTATATGGTGAATAGCGAAAAAATTGATTGTATGGGTGTTGCCCCTATGAAGTGTTTGCAGATTAAAAATCTGACTAAGGGTGATACTGAATGGCAGTCTATGTATAGTAATATAGAAGGTTTTGATTATGAACCCGGTTATATCTATAAAATCGAAGTAAAAGAAGAAAAGCTGGATACAAAAAACTTACCGGCTGATGCTTCTTCGATTAAGTATACCTTGGTGAAAGTGATTTCAAAAGAGAAGGCTGATAAATAAATAAAAAGCTGTTTACCGGATGGTAAACAGCTTTTTGTTTCTCAAGTACACGATAAAAAGATTTAAGCAGCTCCAATTATATACGTTATTTTTCAGAATCCAAAACATTTTGTATCAGTGGCTGACATCTTCCGCAGCACGATCCCGCACCCGTTTTTTCAGCAACCTCACGAACATCTTTCGCGCCGCTTTTTACAGCCATAACGATTGTGTCCATGCTTACATCTTTGCAACTACAAGCAGAAGCAAGAATAGCTTCGATTTGTGAAAGGCATCTTCCACAGCCAGTTCCGGCTTTTGTCATTTCTTGTATTGCCTCTACTGTTCTGGCTCCTTCTTTCATAGCCTTGCGTACAGTAGCATAATCAACTTTTAAACAGTAACAAACTAAATCAGTTCCTTTATATAGTGTCATGTCTCAACTATTTAATTGTAATCTCATATTGTAATCATTACAAAAGTATCAATAAAAACTAAATAACCAAGCAGAGGTTTCTATTATTTTTATTTTTTACTCTTCTTTCACATCCGTCTTCAGCCGAATCTAAGCTACCTTTGCAGCTTGAATTTATTGTTATATTATGGTTTTCAACGATATATTTTTTTTTAATACAGATTCTGATTTAGCTATTGCGAATAATCTGCCTCATTATATGCCCCCTGCAAGAATCAGGAAGATGAATGAAGATTTAGAGGCTTTATCAATTTATCTGGCAGAGGAGCGGGACCTTATTTTGGTTCGCAAACAACTTCCGGCGAAGTTTATCCGGGAGTTAAGTGATATATTAGGTTATGAGCTGGCCACTTTTAAGTATGATCATATTGCAGATATTGAATCAATCACATATCGTTTTCTGAAACCATGGGGCTGGAGTCCTCAAGCACACAAAGCTTTATCCGAGTTAAAGAAGTATGGCAATAAGGATTATCAACAACATCCTTCATTGGATTGGAGTGAGCGCTCTCGCTTTATTGCAGGGAAAGGAGTTGTAGCAGAATTTCTTCCTTACATACTATCCTCTCTACCTCCTGTAAAGGCTGACATAGCACCGCGCATAATAAAAGATATTGATACATTATATAATGAAGTTACTTCGCGTTCGTGTGTAGTTAAAGCCCCCTGGTCGTCTTCCGGTAAAGGTGTGCGGTTTATGATTCACAATAAAATGGAGAAGATGGAGCTGGAATGGGCTCATGGTGTTTTTAAACAACAGGGTTTTGTTACGGCTGCACAATATGTCGAAAAGATACAGGATTTTGCGATGCAGTTTTATATGGATAAGGATGGTAAAGTAACTTATCGGGGACTGTCTCTTTTTTTTACGAATGATTATGGACAATATCAGGGCAATTATATATTGTCAGATGTGCAGATAGAGGATATCTTATGTAAATATGTCTCTAAAGCGGAATTAGAGCAGGTTAAGGAAGCATTGGTAAAGTCACTGAGTGAACTGATCAGCCAATCCTATATTGGCTATTTCGGAGTGGATATGATGATTTTTAAAGATGAAGATCAACAGCCGCGTATTCATCCGATGGTTGAAATTAATTTACGGAATAATATGGGTATTCTGGCAGCATGTATACGTGAAAAGATAGTAGCATCCGGATCTTCGGGAAAGTATTATGTTGCCTTTGAGTCTGATCCATCCTGTTTACGTCAGAAGGTAAGTGAACTGGAGAATCAGTATCCCGCCGAATTTAGTGCAGGTAAGGTGAGAAAAGGTTTTTTTCGTCTGACACCAAATTATGATGAGGCACAATATATTGCCTATATAATTATTGACTAAGTAAATATAATTAAACGACACTCCTTTGAAAATAGATTAAACAATAGTAATAATCCGAACAGCTACCAGTATGAAATGTTATACCTGCAAATTTATATTATGAATGCATATTCATAATAATAAAATATTGAAGGTTATGAAGAATGAAAAGAATCTCACTTCAGAGTCCGGTAGACCAATTGCAGATAATGAAAATATATCATCTGCCGGAAAACAGGGTCCTGCATTATTAGAAAATGTCTGGATGCTTGAAAAGTTAGCACACTTTAATAGGGAAAGAATACCTGAGCGTGTTGTTCATGCAAAAGGATCAGGTGCTTTTGGTGAATTTGTTGTTACGCACGATATAACGCAATATTCCAAAGCTTCAATTTTTTCGGAAGTAGGAAAGAGAACACCCATGCTGGCACGTTTTTCTACTGTTGCCGGAGAACGAGGAGCTGCTGATACAGAGCGTGATGTACGCGGATTTGCTTTGAAGTTTTATACAGATGAAGGAAATTGGGATTTGGTAGGGAACAATACTCCGGTATTTTTTATACGGGATCCGTTGAAATTTCCGGATTTTATCCATACACAGAAAAGAGATCCGAAAACAAATATGAGAAGTAATACGGCAATGTGGGATTTTTGGTCTTTAAGTCCTGAATCATTGCATCAGGTTATGATTTTGATGAGTGACAGAGGTATTCCGAAAGGATTCAGACATATGCACGGATTCAGTAGTCATACATATAGCTTCTTTAATAAGGAAAATCAACGTTTTTGGGTGAAGTTTCACTTTAAGACTCAGCAAGGAATAGAAAATTACACCAATGCTGAAGCTGCACAAATTGTTGCTCATGACAGAGAAGCCTCACAAAGAGATTTATATGAAAATATAGAAGCAGGAAATTATCCAAGATGGACGATGTATGTTCAGATTATGCCAGAGAAAGAGGCGCTGACTTATAGGATAAATCCATTTGATTTGACCAAAGTCTGGAGTCATAAGGATTATCCCCTGATTGAAGTTGGTTATTTCGAACTAAATCGTAACCCTGAAAATTATTTTGCTGACGTTGAGCAAGCTGCGTTTAATCCGGCAAGTAAAGTTCCGGGTATAGGTTTTTCTCCGGATAAAATGTTACAGGGAAGGCTATTTGCTTATGGGGATGCACATCGATATCGTTTAGGCGTGAATGCAGATAGTATTCCGGTCAATCAACCCAAAGTACACACTTGTAATTATCATCGCGATGGTCATATGCGTGTAGATGGTAACGGAGGAGCTTCCGTTAATTATGAACCTAATAGCTTTAATGGTCCTGTTGATGATAATAATTTAAAGGAGCCTCCATTAGCATTAGAAGGAGATGCCATGATTTATAATAACCGGATCGATACAGATTATTATTCTCAACCGGGAGATTTATTCCGTTTAATGCCTGAAGACGAGAAAATACGGACAATTTCAAATATCTCAGAAGCGCTTGAAGGAGTACCTGAGTTTATTCGTTTAAGAACAATTGCCCGCTTTTATCTTGCCGATCCAAGATGTGGATTAGGTGTGGCAAATAAATTAAGCATATTGGAAGCTGATATTAAACAAGAAGCTGAAAGGCTATTGGCTGATGATAAAAGACGTGCTGAATAGATAGATGAATTGATAGAATGAAAAAAGCAGGAAAATCATAAAATGATTCTCCTGCTTTTTTTAATGCATGGGTTGTTAGTTATGCTTTTTCATAAACTTTTTCTCCCATTATATATGTTGCCACTACATTGCGGTCATCTCCTGTAATTTGTAATCCGAATAATAGCGTTTCAATATCCAGTGCATGATTGCGCTTTAAGAAATCGACACGCATCTTTTGAGTTGTAGAAACGCCACAATCAAGAACAACAAAGTCAGCTTCTTTACCGGGATCGAAATTTCCAACGAGGTGATCAATTTTTAAAGCTTTGGCAGCTCCCAGAGTAATTCGGTAAAATGCTTCAAATGGCTTTAGGGCATATCCTTGCAGGTGTTGTACCTTGTAAGCTTCGTCTAGAGTGCGAAGTAAAGAGAAGGATGTTCCACCTCCTACATCTGTAGCAATGGCTGTTTGAACTCCGGCTTCATGTGTGCGTTTAAGATCGAATAAGCCACTTCCCAGAAAAAGATTAGACGTAGGACAGTGAGCAATCGTAGCACCGGCTTTAGCCAGACGCTCCAACTCAGAATCAGATAAATGAATGCCGTGAGCAAACACTGTACGATCCGTTACCAATCCCGCATTTTCATAGACCTCTAAATAATCTTTTGCTTCAGGGAATAAAGCATGAATGATTTTCACCTCTTGTTTGTTTTCTGACAAGTGGGTTTGGATATATGTATCCGGATATTCACGGTGTAACTCGCCTTGTAACGCTAACGATTCATCATCACAAGATATGGCAAAACGAGGAGTCAGAGCATAAAGATTCCGACCATTCTTATGCCATTTTTCAATAAGCTCTTTTGTTTCTGTATAAGCGGTATCCGTATTATCCATTAAAGCAGGATCTCCATTTCTGTTCATCCATACTTTACCGGTAATCATACGCATATTGTATTTGGATGCCGTTTCGAACAGGGCGTTTACAGACTCTTTATGCACAGTAGAGAATGCGAGGCACGAAGTTGTCCCGTTTTTGAATAACTCCTGAACGAAAATCTCAGCTACGGCTTTGGCATATTCCTCGTTTTTAAATTCTTTTTCTGCAGGAAAAGCGTAGGAGCTCAACCAATCTATTAATTGGTGACCAAAAGAACCTATAATTTCTGTTTGAGGAAAATGGATATGTGTGTCAATAAATCCGGGAAGGATAAGTTTTCCCGAATAATCCGTACAAGGAGCGTCCGGATATTGTGCTTGTAAGTCTTTATAGTAATTAATATCTATAATCTTACCATTCTGAATTGCAATAGCCCCATCTGTAAGGAATCTTGCAACCGGTTGAGAAGCATCGTGAGTAAACTCTCCGAGAAAGTCAAAAATCTCACCACGAATAATTTTAATATTCTCATTCATCGCTATATAGTTTTATAATTTACTTTTTGGCAGCGATA
>JBOFIZ010000165.1:0-5501 GCA_051650425.1 Bacteroidales bacterium | reverse complement strand
TGCTTTATCAAAAGATACGACCGTATATTTTCTCGGAGTCAATTCTCCCGAATGGCGTTGATCTTTTTCTTTACCATCATCCAGGTCATTTTGATCATAATTCAAAGCAGAGGCATAGAACGGAGCATCCGATTGTATTGCGATACCACGTCCATCCAAGTCCGTTACCTTCCACCATCTGACATCCGATTTTGTTCCCGATTCCTGCGGACGAATATAACCGTAATACTGATCAGCCACTTTTTGTTTGTATAGTCCTATGCGCTCAGAACTTTTACGATCAGCGTAATTCTCCACAGGACCACGTCCGTAATATTCTAAACGATCGAATTTAGCAGGCATAGTCAACTGCATTCCATAACGGAAAAGATTCGGCATTTTTTCCTTACCCTCCGTTACATCCAGTTTCTCTGTAACCCGAATTTCACCTTCGCCATTCATTACATAAGTCATATACAGATTTGCATCGAGCTCAGGCAAATTATAAATTGCTTTGACACATGCATTCTTACCCTCCGGAGTAATCTCAAAGGATGTTAGCTTCATCTCCGGCGCTTTCCACAATTCGTAACGCTTCTGAAGACCTGCTCCCATATCATTGTCCGTCGGAGCCCGCCAGAAATTTGGTTTCAAATACGTATCATTCTCCAGCAACTGCAACCCGTCTAAATCAATAAACTCTATCCAACCTGTATGCTTGTTGAACATTACCGAATGATCTCCGGCTGTAAGCTCTACGTGAGCTAAGTCCTGATAGATTGTTACCGGTGATGTTTCTTTCACATCGACCGAATACGAAATATACGGCAACAGTTCTAACTGATCTTGAGCAACAGTATAACCTGCAGGTAGAAGATTAACACCACGCTTTAACTTATAATCGATATTCAATAGTACTTCTGCATCCTTCGGCAAATCTGACAGCTGATAAGGCAATTGAATTTCGGTTTTACATTGCGGCTCTACATTCAAGTCATTAACAATACCCTGCTCAACAGCTGAACCGTTAACCATCAAAGTCCATTCCATCCGATAGTTATTGAGATCACTAAAGAAGTTTTCATTATATACTTCAATTTTTCCGCTTTTCAAATCAACCGGAGATGTCCAGATACTCTGATAGATTTTGCGTGTTTCATACATATGAGGATTCAGTTCCCGATCAGGAGAAATCAATCCGTTATTATTAAAGTTATTATCCGAACCTAAATAACGACCGTAATCACCCCCATAGGTATATATCATTTTTCCATCTTTTGTATAATCTCGTAATCCCTGATCAACAAAATCCCAGATAAAACCACCTTGCAAATTCGGATATTTACGAATGATCTCCCAATATTCTTTTAAGTTACCCATTGAATTACCCATTGCATGAGCATATTCGCATTGAATTAACGGACGCTCCTTTTGCGATTCGCCGTATTGAATCATACCGGCAGGAGAGTAATACATCGGACAAAACACATCCGTGTGTTTATTTAAACCCGCTCTTTCATATTGAACAGGACGAGTTTTATCATAATCTTTGATCCACTCATAACAAGCCTCAAAATTCGGACCATCACCGGCCTCATTACCCAATGACCAGAAAATAATAGACGGATGATTCTTAAACTTCTGAACCATACGCTGATTACGTTCCAAATGAGCTTTTTTGAATTCAGGCACTTTGGCTAACGTTGCATCACCATATCCCATTCCATGAGACTCCAGATTCGCTTCACAAATAACGTATAAACCATATTTATCACATAGTTCATACCAGTATGGATCATCCGGATAATGGCAGGTACGAACAGCATTAATGTTATTCTCCTTCATAATACGAACATCCTCAAGCATTCTTTCTCTCGAAACCACATATCCGGTCAACGGATCCAGTTCATGACGGTTAGCCCCTTTAAACAAAACAGGCTGTCCGTTAACTAAGATTTGACCATTTTTTGTATCCTGCTCTATTTTTCTAAAACCAATAGCTTGAGTTATCACCTCAACAATCGACCCATTTGGAGCAAGCTGTTCAATCTCCAGTGTATATAAGTATGGATTCTCTGCACTCCATTTATTGGGATTTACTACATCCATCGAAGCAGTCAGATTCTTCCCATTTATTTTTATTGTCTGAGAATTTATCGTTTGTCCCTCCTTATTTTTCAGATACAAATTTACGTTGCCTGATGTAGCCTTATTCAAAGTCAGATCAACATTCAGCTTTGCATGCTTATATTCCTTATCCAAATCTGTTACAATTCGCATATCATCAATATGATTCTTCGCGCGGGCATACAAATAGACATCTCTTCCTATACCCGAAAATCGCCAGAAATCCTGATCTTCCAGATAAGAACCATCACACCAGCGGAATACCTGCATAGCAATCAGATTTTTGCCCGGCTTGATATACGATGTAATGTTGAATTCAGCAGCCATCTTACTATCTTCGCTGTAACCAACAAACTGACCATTAACCCATACATACACGTTTGAAGTTGCTGATCCGATATTAAGGAAGACTTCTTCGCCTTTCCAATCGGCAGGTATATCGACTTCTTTACGATACGAACCTACATAGTTATTCCGTTCCTCTACCAAAGGAGGATTATTCTTAAACTGGTTAGCCCAGGCATAACCAACATTTTTGTACACAGCATCACCATAACCATTTAGTTCCCAAAGACCGGGAACCGAAAAATCCACCCAATTTTTATCATCAAAACCAGTCTTATAAAAGTCTGTCGGACGAAGATTTGCATCTTTTACCCAATTAAACTTCCATTTCCCGTTTAATGAAATAAAATTGCCACTATTCTGTTTACAGTTCTTTAAGGCATCTTTGTCAGGATAAGCAAAAAAAGAGGACGTTGTGTTCTTTCTATTAATCTGATTTACTTGTGGATCCAACCATTCTTTAGATTGCGCACTTGATAGTAGTGAGACTCCCGTGAGTCCCATAATTAAAATTTTTCTCATACGGTTCTGTGTTTTGATTTTAAAGTTGTGGCTAAAATACAATTTATACCGTATAATCAAAAAAAAATCCTGATGAATCAAAGATTTGTTAATTAAATAATTATGTCTAAGCCATATTCATCTTATATTTGTATGCAAATAAACAATAATATCTACTATTTATATGGAACCATATATCTTCGAACTTCGTTTTAAAGTAAGGGATTACGAATGTGATATGCAAGGAATCGTAAACAACTCCGTTTATCAAAATTATTTTGAGCATACACGTCACGAATACATGGCCAGCAGAGGAGTACAGTTCGCTGATCTTTTCCCTCAGGGGATCGTTCCTGTAGTTGCCCGCATAACGATTGACTTTAAAAATTCGCTACGCAGTGGTGATTCTTTTATTTCCCGGCTTTATGTCAGAAAAGAAGGTGTTAAATTCACTTTCTATCAGGCCCTTTTCCGGGAGAGCGACGATAAACTATGCATCAAAGCAAAAATTGACACCGTATGTGTTATTAATGGGAAACTGACAAAAGGCGAATACTTTGATAATCTTTTTCAGGATGATCTGAATAAGATCGAAGCATAAAACAGAACTTTACTCTCAACCATTGAATCTGCAACCATGAATAATGAATTATTGCACCGCATAGCTCTTACACAAGTCAGGGGAATTGGTGTCATGCTATCTAAGCAGCTTGAAAGTCATGCGGGATCAGCTAAAGCAATTTTCGACTCAAGTCTGAGCGACAGACTCGACTTGCCGGGTATGACTGAAACTTTGGCCAATGCCTTCGATGACAAATCGGTGCTTGTCCGTGCTGAAAAAGAAGTCCTTTTTATTGAGAAGCATCATATCAGTGCATTATTTTATAAAGATGATGATTACCCCCAATTATTGAAATATTGCAATGATGCACCCTTTTTATTATACTATAAGGGAAATAGACAAGCATTAAAGCTACCATCAATTGCTGTGATCGGTACACGAAAGGCCTCTGTTTATGGTCGGGATATATGCTCAGATATAACAAAAGATATTTGCAACCCGGGCATTTCTGTTAGTATTGTCAGCGGACTGGCTTATGGCATAGATATTGCTATTCACAAATCTTGTGTTGACAATACCATTCCGACAATCGGCGTACTGGCTCACGGACTTGACAGGATTTACCCCGATCAGCACAGACAAACAGCTATCGATATGCTTGAAAAAGGTGGTTTACTGACTGAATTCCTAAGCAACACCCGGCCGGACAAACAAAATTTTGTTTTGCGTAATCGCATAGTTGCCGGCATGTCTGCAGGTACAATTGTTATAGAATCAGCTTCTAAAGGAGGAGCATTAATTACGGCATCTATGGCTCGTAACTACCAACGTAAAGTTTTTGCTTTTCCCGGAAAAGTCGGTGACACACAGTCTGAAGGATGCAATACTCTTATCCGGAATAAGCAAGCCGAACTGATTACAAACATCAGTCAGGTCTTCGAAGCTTTAGGATGGAGCGTACAACAAAAAAAAGAAATTCAGCAGAGACTTCCTTTTGATTTATCGGAAGTCGATGAAAATATATTAAAGCTATTGAGCGAATCACCCTGTCATATTGACACAATCGCTCAGAGTCTTTCAATGCCTATTTATCAGCTCTCCCCTCTCCTGCTCGATCTAGAGTTTAAAGGGATGGTCCAGGCTTTTCCGGGAAATTATTACAGACGCCGGATATAGGTATTAACTCTTAAAACAAAGAATTATGGCTATCGATAATCATTACGTGGAAGAAGAGAATATCATTGATATTTTTGACAAGGAGATGAAGGAAAGTCCTTCAACCTCCCACTCGATCATTTACGGCTGGATCGCTCAACACCAAACGATTGAAGCATTACACTCGCTGAAGCATTCACTCCAGACCAACCGATTGGTTCAGTATAAAAACAATTACGAACAAATCAGCACGGTTTACCATACAATGCTCAAGTATATGGCTGACGGGATTAAGGATCCGGAACAGGAAAAGCTGCAACGAAAACTTATCAAACAAGTACTTGAATTGAATGATCTGCAAGCTTGCTCCATCCTGAAAGATAATTCGCGCAACTATTTTTTCGTGAGAAAACGTTATCTCAATGAAAGCTTTCAACGGAAAAGCGGCAAAGAATTTGAATCATTCTTTGCTGACACGTTTGCTGCTCTTGAATCTCACAAAGAGCAAATATTGCTGATGGAGCAAACAGAGAGCCTTGATGATTTTCAAAAGAATGCATTAATCTCATTATATAAACAATATGAAGATGAGTTAGCTTTATTATTTGAAGCAATCTGGCTGACCGTACATAGCAAAGAAGCCGATGAATATTATCAGCGTATTTTGACAAACAGCTTTATGAGTGACTCCGATAAGGCAATGCTTATTTCGGCATTTACGCTCTCTCTTACAACCTATTTTGAAGAGCGTAAAGCATTAGTACTCTTTAAAGCCGCACAAAATGAAAATGCAGAAATACGGATCCGCGCATTAACAGGTATTATCCTTATG